>NZ_CAJRAM010000017.1 GCF_907164965.1 Coxiella endosymbiont of Ornithodoros maritimus | reverse complement strand
AGAGAAGCATCAACTTTACAGCCATTAGGGGTTTATGCTTAAGTTGACGCCTAGGTGCGCAGGTGAGAACGACAAGGGGTTCGACGATGACGAATTTTAAGTTTTTTTAGTCTTTACCAGTTATGGTAATAATAGGGAGGATTTTAACCCTGTCTTCTGGCTGTTATTTTTTGTAAAATATACATCCATGCATACTCACGAACATCACCATCATAAGCACCACACTTCTCATCGAGTCTTAGGATGGGCAATTATATTGACTTTGAGTTTTGCTCTAATCGAAGCCTTGGGTGGCTATTTTGCGCATTCTCTGGCGCTTTTAGGCGATGCCGGCCACATGGTTTCGGATGCGGTAGCATTGGGAATTGCCGCCTTTGCGTCGTGGATTGCACTCCGTCCTCCATCTCATAAACACAGCTACGGCTTCGGGCGCGCTGAAGTCATCGCAGCTTGGGCATCAAGCTTGTTAATGGTTATCATCGCTCTAGCAGTCATCGTAGAAGCGATCAGACGTATCCAACAACCTTCTTCGTCTGTCCACAGCGCCCTGGTTATGCTTATTGCTATCTTTGGCATTTTATTAAATGTACTTCTCGCAGGCCTGATTTCAAGCAGCGAAAAAACCTTAAATATCCGCGCCGTATTGTTGCATGTGGTAAGTGATATTGTTGGTACATGCGCGGTTTTACTTTCCGGAATCGTCATTTTCTTCAGCCATTGCACCCTGATTGACCCTTTGTTCTCCGTTCTTATCGGTATCCTCATTATAATTTCGAGTGTTCGGCTATGGCGAGAATCCATGACTGTTCTGATGGAAGGCGTTCCCGCCCACTTAAATATTAAACAAGTCTGTCAAACGATGGTCCGCTTTCAAGGTGTAAAAGCGGTGCACGATGTTCATATCTGGACACTCTCATCCGGTGTGACTGCCCTTTCAGCCCATGTCAACATTAAAAATATAACTTCCTGGGACGACGTTTTACTAGGGTTGAAATTGACCTTAAAACAACAATATGATATTGATCATATTACGCTTCAACCTGAAGCGGATATTGAAGAATGTACGCCTTGTTATAAACTTTAATAACAAAGAGTCCCTACCAGCTCGATTTATGTTTTTAAAACTATTATGATTAAATCTATTGACTGGCAGATACTTTTAAAGTTAACCAATAACAAATCCGAGCTTGCCGAAGAATTACTTGCTCTATTTGCGTCTGAATTGCCGGCCCTCCGCGATGGGATCAATGCAACCTTCGATAATGTTGATTGGAAAGAAATGAAAGATCAAGTTCATAAACTCCACGATTCTTGTTGCTATACGGCTACGCCTCATTTGAAACATTTATCGCAAGAATTAGAAGAAGCTTTGAAACTTGGCAACCATGAGACTGTTCCTCTCTTTTTAGAGCGGTTAAATTCGGAAATTCAGCGAGTGCTCAATGCTATTCAACAAGAAAACTACATCCATGACCCCGTCTGAACAGAACACCGATAAGGAGGAATTGGCTGGATTTTCTAATCTCGCTGAGGATTGGTGGAACCCAGCCGGCAAGATGAAACCCCTGCATCTCATTAATCCCGTCCGACTAAAATACATCGAACAGCAAATCCCCATAAAAGGCAAACACATTTTGGATGTAGGTTGTGGGGGCGGTTTATTAAGCGAAGCCTTGGCAAAACACGGCGCTGTTGTCACCGGCGTTGACATGAGCGAATCATTAATTGCTGTTGCAAAAAATCATGCAGAACAACAACTAAATATAAATTATCAATGTCAAGATATTGAAATTTTAACAATAGACACTCAACCTTTTGATATCATCACTTGCATGGAATTACTGGAACACGTTCCCGATCCACAACGGATGATAAAAAACTGCGCGGCATTAATAAAACCTGGCGGCAAACTTTTTTTCTCCACCATTAACCGCAATTTTAAAGCTTATTTGTACACGATCATTGGCGCCGAATACTTACTTAATTTATTGCCCAAAGGCACACATGATTATGCACAATTTATTCGCCCTTCGGAATTAGTAGGGTGGGCTGCAAATGGTGGTTTGCGATTATTGAATATTACGGGCATCCATTACCATCCTTTAAAGAATGAATTTGATCTAAGTCGTGACGTTTCCGTCAATTACCTCGCGTGTTTTACTCATGAGTAACCTCACTCATCGGGTGACCGCCGTTTTCTTTGACCTCGATGGCACACTATTAGATACAGCACCTGATTTAGCCGATGCTTTAAATCAACTGCTCAATAAACACGGGCGCGATCCTATCCCTTTAAAGGTTATTCGTCCCACTGTCGCTCAAGGCGTGCGAGGAATTTTGGCGAACGGGTTTTCTATTAATCAAACTGATCCTCGTTTTAAACCACTTCGAGATGAATTCTTATCGATTTATCAATCTTGCCTCACTAATAAAACAACCTATTTCGATGGAGTGGCAGAAGTATTAGAATATTTAGATGCTCATGCTATTCCCTGGGGCGTTGTTACCAATAAACCGGGATGGTTGGCTCGACCGCTATTAACTCACTTTAAGTTAACTCGCCGATATTGTTGTTTAATTTCAGGCGATCAATTAGCTAATCGTAAACCTCATCCAGAACCCCTTCTTTTCGCCTGCAAAACAATCAACGTTCAACCTCATACCGCTTTATATGTAGGTGATACCGAAGGTGATATTCAAGCAGCTAAAGCCGCTGGAATGTTAGCTGTGGTAGCGACTTACGGTTATTTGTCTGCCAACAGCACACCCCAAGACTGGAAGGCTGATGCTTTGATTAAAGCGCCGTTGGTGTTGATTGATTGGTTGAAAAGAAACGAAAAAACTTAATCATTGTGAAGAAAGTCTAAAATGGCTACAATCAAGAGCGATCAATACGTCCTTCCCGCAAAAAAAGCCAGTTTTATTGGGTCATCGCCTTATTCGCTGCTTTTACTGGAATTCTTTTTTGGTACGATACTAGAGTCATTTCAGGCGACATTTTATTTATTAGCCAGGAATTTCACCTCTCCTGGCAAATGAATGGATTTGTAGTTAGTGCCGTACTCATCGGCGCTTTTTGGGGAGCCCTTTTTAGCGGCCATTTGGCTGATTGCATTGGACGAAAACGTTTACTCATTATCGATCCTTTAATTTTTAATATTGGCACAGCTATCTCCAGCATGGCTGTCTCCATTAGCTGGTTGGTAATTTGGCGCATCATTGTCGGCATTGCTATTGGGCATCCCTTCTTATAGTGCGCCGCTTTATACTTCTGAAATCCCCCCCATCGCCACAGCGCTTTAGTTTCGCTTAATCAGCTGGCCGTTACGATCAGAATTTTTCTTTCGTACATGATGTAGATTATTATTTTGTTCGCCACAACGCTTGGTGGTCGATGTTTGCCACTGCTGTTATCCCGGCTGCTTTGTTATTGCTCGCTATGATAGTGTTGCCCTATAATCCTCGCTGGACATTCTCCCGCGGTCACGAAGAAAAAGCTTTGTGGATTTTGCAAAAATTGCGTGGCCACGGTCTCCATGCGGAACAAGAATTAGAGCATATCCGCGTTAATTTGCAGCAGCAAAAAGGCGACTGGAGAACATTATTTTCAAAAATTATCCGCCCTACACTTTTTATCGCTATCGATTTAGCGGTGATTTCAACAAGTAACGGGAATTAACACAGTAAGTACTCTACTACGCCTCTACCATTTTAAAAATGACCGGTTTTTAGGCTTCACAAATCGCTGTTTTGGCGACGATGGGTATCATCGGTGCGGTGTTGGTGATTATCACCATTATCAGCCTTCCATTAATCGATTCGCTCGGACAGTGTCCGTTGTTATTCATCGGCCTTAGTGCTATGCTAATTAGTTAGCTCGTCTTAAGTTGGTCGTTTAAAGTGCACAGGCATATGGATTATATCCGATGGATTGCCTTTGGAAGCTTATTAGTATTTATTCCGGGATTTTTAATCAGCTTAGGCCCGATCATGTGGCTGATGTTTTCTGAAATTTTCCCGGTGAGGGTTCGTGGGTTAGGAGCTAGCATTGGAGATTGCACCAACTGGGCATCGAACTGGTTAGTTACTATAATGTTTTTAACATTGATCGAATATCTTGGTCCTAGCGGTACTTTTTTTATTCTGTTACTAGCGTGATTATTTTCATTTTCATTTTCATTTACACTTCCGTACCAAAAACCAAAGGGTAACCTCGGAGCAAATTGAAGAGAATCTCTATGGAGGAAAAGACATGCGTTATTTAGGAAAATAATCGGATGTATCTGGCCATTGCCCTTGGCACTTATGGTGTCAAAGTTATTTTGATGGACGATCAACAAACGATAATCACCACTAGCACCGCTCGTTTAACCATTTCATACCCTCAGTCTTTATGGTCTGAACAAAACCCCAATGATTGGTGGGGAGGCACCTAAAACGGCTATCCGAAAAATTAAATACCCACGCTAATGAACTAAAAAAGTACGCGCGCTGATTTTTTCCAGTCAAATGTATGGAGCAACATTGCTCGATAAAAGTGATAAACCTTTGCGCCCCGCTATTTTATGGAACGACGGGCACACGCTATGGCTCAGTGTCACGCCCTGTTATAACGAGAACCCGGGCATTAGAAATTACGGGAAATTTAATACATGCCGAGATTTACAGCTCCTAAAGTGCTGTGGGTGCGAGAAAACGAACCGGCTCTCTCTCAAAAACTCAAAAAATCAAAAAAATTTTTTTGCCAAAAGATTATTTACGATTACTATTACTCATCAGCGGCGATTATGCCACGGATTTTTCAGATGCTTCCGGCACTTCATGGTTAGAGGTCGGTAAAAAACAATGCTCTAACGCCTTGTTAACTGCTACAGGATTAACTCCTGAGTTTATGCCAGCCTTATACGAAGGCTCAGCAGCTGAAGCGGCTTTATGAGGAGCTAGCGTTGATTTTAGAGAGCGAAGCGCTGAGATTAACGCAGCGGATGGAACGGGGGTTGAATCGTTTGTATACAGAGTGGTTGAACCGAGACGAAGCGATGGGTTATTGGTTATTAGGAGGAGAAATTAAAAGCCGTGGTAAAAACCAATGAGGATTGTCAACGGGTA
>NZ_CAJRAM010000016.1 GCF_907164965.1 Coxiella endosymbiont of Ornithodoros maritimus | reverse complement strand
CACGAGAGGGGTTAGGCGCTCAATATGTGCCCACTGTGGCAAGGCCTTAAGGTGGCTTGTGTGGTTGATAGAAGCGTGTGGAGGCGCGAACCATTGGTATCGGGTTCATGGGGTTGGGCATCCCAACACAGTTGATCGGTCCGCCGATCGCACCAAGTTTTAATTGAGTTATACTATATTTCAATCCGATAACCACACGGATGGTTGACATTGGATATATGGAAACTATCACGAAAAAATACTTTGAAAATATCGATAAAATTGCATACGAAGGTCCGGACTCGGAAAATCCCTTAAACTTTCATTACTACGACCCTCAACGGATCGTACTTGGAAAATCGCTGGAAGAACATTTGCGTATGGCGGTTTGTTTTTGGCACAGCTTTTGTTAAGAATGCAATGATAATTTTGGCGCTGGCGTTCTTAACCGAGAATGGAAACCAATGAAATGCGTGAAACAACGCGTTCTTCCCGCTTTTGAATTTTTTGAAAAATTTGGCCTACTTTTTTTACTTTTCATGATCGCGACGTTTCAACCGAAGATGATTCTCTCAAAGAAACGATTAAAAATTTTAAAAAAATTGCTGAGCTCATTGCCAAAGAAATGGAACGTAGGGGCGTTCAATTATTATGGGGGACAGCCAATTTATTTTCCCATCCGCCCTATCCGCAGTCGCTGCTACTAATTACGATCCGGATGTCTTTGCCCACGCGGTGGCGCAAGTAAAAACGGCTCTTGATATTACACAGCAACTGAACGGAAAAAATTATGTCTTATGGGGCGGTCGCGAAGGTCATGAAACGTTGTTAAATACGGACCTTAAAAAAAGCTCGATCAATCCGACCGATTTCTAAGTTTATTAGTCGATTATAAACATAAAATTGGCTTTAACAGCCTTTTATTAATTGAACCTAAACCTTGTGAGCCAACTAAACACCAATACGATTTTGATGTGACAAATGTGTATGCCTTTTTACAAAGGTACGGATTAGAAAAAGAATTTAAAGTCAATATCGAAGCCAACCACGCGACATTAGCGGGCCATAGTTTTGCTCATGAAATTGCCTACGCTTGCGCTAACAACATTTCGACAGCGTTGACGCCAACCGCGACGATCCGCAATTGAGTTGAGACACCGATTAGTTCCCGATTGATCTTCAAGAAACAGTATTAGTTTTTTACCTGATTTTAAAGTACGACGGTTTCAGCAGCGGTGGATTTAATTTTGATGCAAAACCACGACGCCAAAGCCTTGACTTAGAAGATCTATTCTACACACATATTAGTGGCATCGACACCCTAGCCCGCGGCTTGCTTATTGCTACTACAATAATCGAAAACGATAAATTAAAAATAACAAAAGAAAAACGTTATCAAGCTTGAAAAGACTCTCTAAATGCTAATATGCTGGGTGGCAAATTTGCTTTTGAAACTATTGCAAAAAGAGCTATTCGACAATAACCTTGATCCCAAACCAACATCAGCCCAACAAGAAAAGCTCGAATGCTGGTTGATTGAACGATAATCATATCCTCAGTTGCATCGCTGCGCCCAATTTGTTCTCGTTGTTGTTTAGGATAGTTTCGACAACATCCGAATTTATTAAATTCTGCTCTTCTGCTAATTGAGTGATTTGATTAAAGATCACTTCCGCATACTGACACTCCCAAGATATCTGCCAATCTTTCGTCAACTGCCGCCCCCACTTCTTGCGAGAGCTTTTCTTCTCGCCGCAGTTCTTCCAAAAGAATCACATATTTCGCGCCGGCTTCTACATCCTTAAAGCTCCGGCAAATATCAGAATAGAAACTATCACAATAAACTTGGAGTGCTCTTATTTTTGCTGAGAGATTGGACTCCAACCTTTGCTTAATATAAGCCGCTAAGGCATGGCACAAACGTATGGTTTCTGCGGGGGGTTTCTGCGGGGTCTACCATAAACGTAAGCTTCTCCATAATGTCCACAATAAGTTGCCCTACAACGGAGACATGATTTTCACTCACAATTTTCATAATCCCTTCTAAAGGAGTAATAATTTCAGGGAAGGCAGATGGGCAGTCAGCATAATCTCTCACCAAACCTATTATATCTATCGAGAATAGTGAACAAGATATGCCCATTTAAATCGGAATTTAAGTATTTCTTACACTTCTTCGAATTAAAATTTCTTAGTTTAAGCGCAGATTTAACGACTCTGTCGAAAAACACCGGTGTGATGCCCTGTCTCAGATGAGGCGATTGTATCAAACGAGCAATAGCGTCAAACAGGAGCGAGTTTGGAAATGGAATCTGAGACCCTCTTCCTTGTGGAAGTGGATATAGCGCAATACGATCTAAATTAAATTAGGATTATATAGCCCCTGTTTAAAAGCCGTTTGCGTGAAAAAAACTCTACATTTTCCTTGGGAAATGCCTTATATAAATTAATAAAATAAGAAATCCTATCTTTTTCTGCAAACGTTTTCCTAAATATCTCTCGGAAACCCAGAGCCACCGGCGACTAACATTGCATTTGATGGTATGAACAAGTTCCAAAAATGGAGTTAAATATTATAGTTGCTGTTCGTTTAACGACGTTAAGGAACGGATAAAATCAGCATTAAGGGTATTATTTCTCAAACCGTCAAGGCTCACAAGCTTCATCGCTTGCATGAGGTCAGTATTCTGCTGCAACCATTTTTGAATCCTTAAAAATTGCTCCTCAGGGATCAACAATAAAGGCAACCAATCGTTGCCCCAATTATATTGGTGTTGGAAATGAGTTCTTAGTTTCTGCAATGCATTCAGGCGACGAATAATGCTCTCAGCGGTCATAGCTTTTTCTTTTGCTGTGAGCAGCAACGGCGTAACGGCTTGTACACTAAACGCCCCGGAGGAAAAAACTATTTCAAAAATACGCACGAACTGCCGTATCTCGTTCAATGGCCAGTTTAAGAGCGCATTAGGCCTTAACTGATTCGCATAGATTTTAAAAAAATCTTTTGCTTGGCATCCGGCATTACAAATTCCCCCTAACAAAAACCATACCATAGATGTATTACCTCTTTACTTTTGTCATTGATCTCCAAAGAATTTTTTTCCTATCGGGAAAGTTAGAAGGAAGCCAATCTGTGGGAATACCTGTCTGATTATAGGGAGGATCCTAGTTATAAGAAAACCGTTTCCAAAGCTGTTTCCAAGGCCATTTCCAACACTGAGGAAGTAAATGACGCAACTCCCTAACGTACGTAGAGTCCTCTTTTTTCAATTCCTTACTGCTGTTGGATTGAAGCTGAGAGCTTAAGACCGAAATGATCACTTTTTGCCTCCCTGTTAACATTACTCCTCCTTAAAGCCGTTAGTTCATTAGAATAAATAAAAACCAATTTCCCCTCAGCAACTTCATGAAGAACATTGATTCTTGTTAAGGTTACTACGATAGATTGAGTGAATATAAAGTGTCACGCCGATATACTGGTATCAAAGCGAAAATATCCCCTTAGCCATAGCTCGTATGAAGCGAAGCGAAATACGGAAATTATTATTCTAGCGTATTTCGCTTCATACGGCTACTTTCTAAAAAACTTAAAACCCGTCGTCCTCCCGCGGGGGCATCTGCTGTAATGGGGCATCTGCTGTAATATTGAAGAATACAAAATCTTCACAACCGAGTCGGGAGAATCCAGATTAGGGGGCTAAAAAACACCAATAGCGCTTTTCTTAGCGTTTTAGCTTGGCTTCCCATGTCTTCGCTGTGAAAGCCCTCGATTCTTTATCTGTCGTAGACGGCCTACGCACGGACGACGGACATTTTTTCAACTACTTGATATTCCCTCTTTACCTCGCCCCCTTAAGTTGACGTCTATGCACCTGCGCCGATAGCGAATTAGATTTTTTTATTGAAAAAGGCATCACAGAATGCTGAAAAAAGATAATCGATACAAGTAGGAGCCAACGTGAGCAAAATAAAAAAACTAGTAGTGCTTACTTCTGGGGGTGATGCACCTGGCATGAATGCTGCAATCCGTGCTGTTGTGCGAACAGCGCTCCATTATCAATTTGAAGTTTACGGTGCCACAGGCGGTTTTGCTGGTTTAGTTAACGGGCATTTCGTTCCACTCAATTCACGTGCGGTTGCCAATTGCATCCAGCGGGGCGGTACGATTTTAAAAACGGGACGTTTCAAAGATTTTCGTTTCAAAGAAGTCCGCAACAAGGCGCGCGATCTTTTAAAAAAATTGCAAATCGATGCCATGATCGTTCTCGGCGGCAACGGCGCAAGCTATCGATAAAATTCACGATACTGCATTCAGCCACGAGCGAAATTTTTTAATTGAGGTCATGGGGCGGTCTTCCGGTTTTATCACGGTGAATGTCGGCATCGCTGACGGTGCAGAAATCATTGCGCCGCCTGAATTTCCCATCGATATTGATACATTGACGCAAACAATTAAAAAACAACACGGCAAAAAATCAGTCTCCATTATTGTCGCTGCCGAAGCCAACCAACCCGGCCACAGTTTTGAAGTCGCCAAACAAATAAAAGAAAAAACCGGCATCGAATACCGCGTCTGCGTCCTCGGCCACACCCAACGCGGCGGAACCTCGACAGTAAAAGATCGCGTGCTTGCTTCTCTGATGGGGGCACAGGCCGTTCAAGCACTAAAAAAGGATTAACCGGAAAAATGATCGCTTATCAAAATGGTAAAATAGCTGTTGCGCCCCTGCCGGATCCAAACAACGGAACGCGATATTTTGCTGATGAGGCCTTGTTAAGAGTTAATAATATTATTTGCGCCATTTGAATGAATAACCTCTTCTTTTTAGTGGATTTCAGATAATGTCCTTAATCGTGAAATACCTCTTCCAAAGAGCTAACATCAATAAGCCGGTTCACCCCCTTTCAAGAACGCTTCGACATCGGCTTTTTCAAGCTTTTGCCGATAATTCGTCTTCTTGTCGTCCTTGCTACAAGCCCTTTTGAACCCCAAAACGCTCGATTGAACTGATATGTGCCATGTTATTTTGGCTCGCACTGATAAACCGTTTCTCGATATTCTATCTCAAATGCGTTAGGTAAGTGAATCAACCAATCAATAAAAATACACAGCCGGATGATTTGCGCTTTCGTATAGTCCTTGCGGTACAAGCGCTTGGTTAACGAAAGCTTCGTTTGCAAGCGAATCGCCTCCGACGCGTCCTTGACTTTAGTGGCGACTAGGTAACTTAAAATCACGCTCGCAAATAGATTCGTCGAATGCTCCAACTCGAGCTCACTTTTTGCATAATCGAGTAGTTTCACTACCCGAAAATCGATCCGCAGGCGCGAGCCTGCTAACGCAATTTCGTGATGATCCGGGCGGCCACTTCGGGTTTTGATCCGTTAAAATCGCATAACTCACCACGGGCTTTGCTATTTATCGTAAATTCGATACCCACACACCAACACCCGCCGCGGAAATTGGGCTTCCACCTGACCGTGGATTTCCAAATGAATAAGCACGCATTGCTCTTGTCCGGATTTAAAATGCACTCGAAATAATTTACCTAAAATCCGTTTCCCGGTGAAACCTTCTTTGGTAATCGCTAAAAATTCTTTGTCTAAGCTTTCATAAGGTTGTTTCCAATCGATCAGCTTATCTAAATCTGGCAAGCACAACGCTATAAACTCTTTGAAATACGATTCTAAGACTTCTTTCCATGCCGTGTCTTTTGATTGATAGACAACTGCCATATTTTCCTCGTCGGATTAATGGCCGCTATTATAAATAAAGAGCTTGATAGTTTATTATAGGGTTTTTTAATTGACTGGGTGAACAAGCAAAAAAATCAACCACTTTTACTACAAGAGACTCTTTGTCACAATCTCGTAAACATCCGACGACAAACGCTCAGCTTTTGCAATGCGGTTAAGTTCGGCTTTCATTAATTCTTGCCGTTTTTTATCCATCATTTGCCAGCGGGTTAAGGGTTGCAGAACACGAGCGGCGACTTGAGGATTGGCAGGGTCAATTGCTAACACATAATCGGCAATTAAACGATAACCTTCTCCACTGCCTTCGTGGAAGCACACAGCATTCGCACCAAAAGTACCCAGCAACGAATAAACGTTATTTGGATTTTTAAGATCGAATGCTGGGTGTTTTGTTAATTTTCTTACGGTTTCCAATGTGGGTGGTAAAGTCGATGAAGCATGCAACATCAACCATTTGTTGACGACCAATGGTTGATCTTTCCATTGTTGATAGAATTCATCCAACGCCTGATGACGTTCCTTGCAATCGTGGTTCAACAAAGCAGACAAAGCGCCAATGGCGTCTGTCATATTATCGTTCTTTTTAAATTGTTGATAAGCCACTTGACGGAATTGTGTATCATCCGATTCTGTCAGATAAGCTAAACAAATATTTTTTAATTTACGTTTTCCAATATCCGCTGGATTGTATTCATACAACGGCAGTTGATGATGTTCGTATTGGATTTTCAAATCATCAACCAGGGCGTTCGAAAGGGATTTTTTCACAAATTGACGAATCGTATGCAGCGCCTCAATGTCCATTTTTTTCATCAATTGCATTAAATAATTGATATTGGGTAATTGTAGCAAGGCAGCTTCATACCAATGATCTCGATGCGGGCCTGCGATAATTTTACGGTGAGCATCTATAAAACGCTCATCAATTTTTAAAGGTTCCCCCTGATAAGAATCGTCGATTAACTTAAATATTAATCGCTGGACCAAGATTTGGCCCGCTTCGTAGCGAGCAAAAGGATCGCTATCACATTGAAATAACCACACCAATTCTTCATCGGTGTAAGGATAATTTAGCCGAACCGGCGCTGAAAAACCCCGTAATAGTGATAACGTAGGTTTATGATTCACATTAACGAATTTAAATTCTGTTTCAGCGTCCTTAATTTCAAGCACTCGCGTTCCCGGAATAGCTTTTTTTTCTCCCGCTAATTTGGTTGGCATATCCCGACATTCCGGACCAACAAAACCCAATGTCAATGGCAAGTGAAAAGGTAATTTCTCCAACTGCCCGGGTGTTGGCGGACAGGATTGTTTAACGAGCAACGTTAGGGTTTTTTCGTTCTCATTGTATTCGCTGTTGACATCCAACACTGGCGTGCCAGCTTGATCATACCAGCGCTTAAATTGTTCAAGATTTTTTCCGGAAGCGTCTTCCATCGCTTGAATAAAATCCTCCGTTGTCACCGCTTGGCCATCATGACGCGAAAAATAAAGGTCCATCGCTTTGCGAAAAAGCGCTTCCCCTAACAAAGTTTGCACCATTCTGATGACCTCAGAACCTTTATTGTAAACGGTTGTGGTATAAAAATTATTAACTTCAATATAAGAACGCGGACGAATAGGATGCGCCATGGCCCCCCCATCCTCCGGAAATTGCGAATTTCGCAATATGTTTACCGTACCTATTCGAGCTACGCCTTTTGAGGTGCTATCTTCTGTAAATAATTGCTCACGAAATACAGTGAGACCTTCCTTTAAGGTAATTTGAAACCAATCGCGGCAAGTTACGCGATTACCGGACCAATTGTGAAAATATTCATGTCCAATGACGCTTTCTATTGCAACGTAATTATCATCCGTTGCAGACTTAGGATTAGCTAAAATATATTTAGTATTAAAAATATTAAGTCCTTTGTTTTCCATCGCCCCCATATTGAAGTCGCTAACCGCAACAATCATATAAATATCCAAATCGTACTCGCGGCCAAACCGCTTCTCATCCCAACGCATCGCCTTCTTTAACGCCGCTAAAGAAAAAGGTCCCTGATCTTTAAAGCCTTTTTCTAAATACAATTGCAAGGCGATTTCTCTACCCGATTGAGTCACAAAGGTGTCTTCCAATAAATCAAAATCCCCCCCCACTAACGCAAATAAATAGCAGGGTTTTTTTGACGGATCTTCCCAATGCGCCCAATGACGGTTATCGCTTAAACTTTTCGTTTCAATTAAATTTCCATTCGATAACAGAAAAGGATTCTTATTTTTATCAGCAGTAATCGTAGTAGTGTATCGCGCCATTACATCGGGCCGATCCAAAAAATAAGTGATCCGCCGAAATCCATGGGGTTCACATTGGGTGCAAAAATTTCCACGAGATTTATACAGACCTATTAATTGGGTATTTTCCTGGGGCTTGATCACCACTTCGGTTTCTAAAGTAAATTGATTCGGGACATTGGGAATCGTTAGCGACGAAGCATCGAGCGTGTAATCCGATAAAGCTAATGTCTGTCCATCCAGAGTCACCTTTTTCAAGGTCATGGCTTCGCCGGTTAACGTCAAGGGAGCCGTCGCGTTCCCTTCGGGATTACGTTGCAAGTTTAAAATAGTTTTAACGTGGGTTTCTTCTTCATAAAGATCAAAATACAGATGAACCGTATCTATCAAAAAATCAGAAGGGCGATAATCTTTCAGGTAGACTGTTCGTGGTTTCTGGTTACTCATCTTCAGCTCCGCGATCTCGAATGAAAGTTGACATTATAGGCTTGATAGGCAAAAAGCTTCAAGCCCCACTTTCCGAGTATCTCAAAATCTACTGGTGAAAAATTTGTTAATTAATTTGGTTCCCCCTCTTGAGCTTGGAAATTCCGATGTTATAATGAGCAACTCATAGCTTAATGGGGAATATTTTTTCACAGGCAATGAACTAAACGCTAAACCACCTGGGAATATAACCTTGGAAGGAAGTGCAATTATGGAAGCTGACACATTGATTCAAGAACCTGAAGTTATTAAGCCGGTTGAAACCGGCGAATCGTTCGCGTGCAGCGTACAACAATCGCTGCAAAGCTATTTTACACGCCTCGATGGCGAAGACCCCGTTAATCTTTACAGCATGGTTTTGGCGGAGATGGAAGTGCCGTTGTTAAGAGTGGTTATGCGCTACACGAAAAATAATCAAAGTAAAGCCGCTAAAATCTTAGGCCTTAGTCGAGGAACCTTGCGCAAAAAACTTGCTATTTATCAAATTGATGAGTCGCGTCGGTGACACCGGAAGGCCGATTGAGCGTGCGCTCATCAGCACCTCAGATAAAATCGGCCTTACTGAATTCGTATCACAATTAGTAAATTGCGGCGTTGAGATAATAGCTACGGGGGGTACGGCTGAGTTGCTTAAGCAACATCAGCTCCCCGTGATTGATGTTTCTACTTATACCGGCTTTCCTGAGATTATGGATGGGCGAGTCAAAACTTTGCATCCTAAGATACACGCGGGGTTGTTGGCCCGACGGGGTATCGACGAGAAAACGATTAATCAGCATGCCATCAAACCTATCGACTTACTAGTTGTAAACCTTTACCCCTTTGTGCAAACCGTAAACGCGTTGAACTGCTCGCTGGAAAAGGCTGTGGAGCAAATTGACGTTGGTGGCCCCAGTATGCTGCGAGCGGCTGCCAAGAATTTCGCCGCTGTTACCGTGGTTGTTGATCCAGAAGACTATTCACGAATTTTAGAGGAAATACAGACTCAGTACGGGTCCACCATGTTATCTACCCGCAAACGGTTGGCCCAAAAAACATTTGAATACCTTTCGTATTACGATGCTCACATCGCCGCCTATCTCGCTGGAAAAGAAGGAGCAACGACTCTTCCCGCACGGCTTCCATCAATCTTTAAGAAAAAGATTGACCTACGATATGGCGAAAATCCTCATCAAGCTGCCGCCCTTTATAGTATTGATTCCCCCTTATCACACAGTTTAGCGGAAGCGCAATTATTACAAGGTAAACCTTTATCATTTAACAATCTCTTAGACAGTGATTGCGCTTATCGGTGCGTTTATGAAGGCCCTCCGTCTCAACCCGCCTGTGTCATTGTCAAACACGCTACGCCTGCCGGAGCGGCAAGGGCACAAACCCAGTTAGCGGCTTATGAAAAAGCTTATGCCACTGATCCGCTTTCCGCTTTTGGCGGTATTGTAGCTTTTAATGCCCCTTTGGGGGCAGTAACAGCGGAAAAAATTCTCTCTCAACAGTTCGTAGAGGTCGTTATCGCCCCCGATTTCCCAGCGGAAACGCTCTGTCTACTGGAAGCCAAACCGAATTTGCGTGTATTACGTGGGCAGCCATTCGATAGTTCCCAAATTACGTATACCTTTCACTCCATCACCGGCGGCCTTTTATGCCAAGAGACTGATGCGGCGAAATTTTCCGACGAAACTTTCACCGTGGTCACCAACCGTCAGCCCACAGCAAAAGAACGGCAAGATCTCTATTTTGCCCAGCAAATCGTAAAGTACGCAAAATCAAACGCTATCGTTTATGCGAAAGACCATGCCACACTAGGAATTGGCAGCGGTCAAACAAGTCGAGTTTTCGCGGCTAAAATCGCTACCTTGAAAGCAGAAGAAGCTGGATTATGGTTAACAGACGCCGTCATGGCCTCGGATGCTTTTTTCCCTTTCAGCGATAGTATCGAAATCGCAGCGAAAGCAGGTATAACCGCTGTGATTCAACCCGGTGGTTCAAAACGCGATGAAGAAGTTATTAAGGCCGCGAACGAAGCGGGGATGGCAATGCTGTTCACCCACCAGCGGCATTTCCGCCATTAAGAGCTCTCGATTCGCCTAAGGGAATGTAATTAATACATCAAATTAGGTAATTTATAACTGTGTTCGCTGTAACCGCCTTTAAGATCGCTGTATTGATCGCCCATATTCAAAACAATATCGTAGCCTTCTTTTGCAATCGCTTTTCGTTCTGAAATTTTATAAGGAGCGGCTAAATTCAAATGCTAATCGTTCGGCTTCATATAAAGGTGAGCCCAATGAGAATATCCCGCTGTTTTCAGATTTTTTATCGTCGCTGTGCGGTATTTTTCCTGACGTCCCGTAATGAAAAAAACAGCCACTCCCTATTAAATGGCCTAACGATACAAATTCAATGTGGGTGTAATCGCGGGATCATCTCCGTCGGCTTCGGCTAAATCTTGCTGCAAAAACGTGCTGCCGGAATCTAACACTTTAACATCGCTGTAATTTAGATAAATACCTTTCATCGATATCCAAAACCATAGCCAGTTTTTTCCGATGCAAAGCATGCTGATTTTCACGAATTCGACCCTCAAGATAGCGTTTAGCGAGATGAGTGACTTTAGAAATATCAACATCGTATTCCCCGACTCATGGTAGTGAATGATTTCTTCCTTTAAGGAATTGAGGTTTAAAGGGGTTCCGCTAACATCACCATCGGTGTGAAGCTAAAAACCATCATCATTAATTTATTTTTCATAAACTCCCCATAAAGGAAAAACCGATAAGATCCTCCAACAAGTTAATCAAATCTTCAACTCTCTGCGCTTATGAGCATTCCATTGAGGGGTGAAACTAGTGCCTACATCGATTTAAAAATGCCCTTACTGTCTTCTGCGGCGTTTTGCTTTTTGTCACGGCTGAAATAACCACTACACTCACCGCACCTGCATTTAAAACGCCCTTCAATCGATTCAAATTAATACCGCCAATAGCCACTACGGGATAAGGGGAAATTTCACACCAATAACGCAGCCACTCCAAACCGCGCGGAGAATAAGGCATTGGCTTAGAATAAGTTTCATAAATCGGTCCAAAAGCCACGTAAGAAGGTTGGATCGCATGCGCCCGTGAAAGTTCATACAACGTATGCGTGCTAATGCCTAACCGCAAATTCGCCGCCCGAATGGCGGAAAGGTCAGCGGTTTCTAAATCTTCTTGTCCTAAATGAACACCATAAGCACCAGCCTCCATGGCTAGTTTCCAATAATCATTGATAAACAATTTTGCCTGGTAACGACGTGCTAAGGCCACACTCTCTATTACCGCTTTTTTAATTTTTTGAGGGGAAGTGTTTTTGATTCGTAATTGAATGGTTCGAACGCCGTACGATAACAATCGCTCCACCCATTCAACGCTGTCAACAATCGGATAAAAACCGAATGAGTTACAAAGAGGGAAGCTTTTTCTTTTAAAACTAGCATTTTTTGTTACCCACGGAAGGTCTATCGACTGCTGTGGAAATCCCTGACGCCCCATTAATTCCTGAGTATTGACTTTAAAATTTCGACGAATTCCCTGCTGAACATACATTTTTGCTACTACTATTGCGTCTTTTAGTGAATAGCCTAAAGCTACCGCACTACTAATTGCTGAGCTTAACGAGCAACCCGTCCCACGTACACGTGTTTTGGGTATTTTTTTATGCTCTAACCAAAATTCACTCTTACCATCCGTGAAAAAATCACACGCCCTTGAACCAATTAAGTGACCGCCTTTTAATAACACGGCACTGACTCCCCATTTTAATAATTGACGCGCTGCAGAAATTATATCGGAAAACGTATGAATTTTATTTTGGATTAAAATTTCAGCTTCAGGAATATTCGGGGTTAATAAATCTACATGAGGAAAAATGATTTTCTTTAACGAATCTAGATAATCTGACGTATGCAATAATACGCCGGATGTTGAACTTAAAACGGGATCACAGACAACCCTGCCGCTGTAATTTTCGAGATAGGAAGCAACATCGGTAACGATTTCTTTTCTTCCTAATAATCCTAATTTAATCACTGTTGGAGGAAGCGTTTCTTTAAGAGCTTGAATTTGTTTCTGGATCAAATCGGAATCACAATAGTTTATTTTTAAAACTTGATCGGCGTTTTGTGCGGTTATTATCGTAATAATACTTGCCGCGTGCACATTAAAATCACGACACGTCAATATGTCCGCCTGACAGCCTGCGCCGCCGGAACAGTCCGAACCGCCAATTGACCAAATAATCGATTTTTGATTCATGGTTTCTCGATCAAAAAAGGTTTTCCTATTAGCGGGGTCGTTGCTTTGGCAAGATTGCGCGCTTTAATCATTCCCCCCTCATAGCCCAAACGCCCCCCTTCAACCGCTTTTGAAAACCCAGCGGCCATAACAACGGGGTTCATCCCTAACGCCACGGCTGAGTTTGATAATACCGCATCAAAACCCATTTCCATTACTTGAGCCGCATGCGAAGGTCTCCCAAGTCCAGCATCAATAATTAAAATGTTTTCAGGAAACCGTTCGCGCAAAAGCTGCAATGCATAGGGATTCATTAAACCGCGTCCGCTCCCAATTGGAGCTGCCCATGGCATTAATATGCGACAACCCGCATCAACCAATCGCTGGCATAAAATCAGATCCTCCGTACAATATGGAAATACTTCAAACCCTTCTTTAACTAGGATAGCCGCTGCGTTGACTAACTCAAAAGGATTAGGTTGTAAGGTATATTCATCGCCGATGATTTCGAGCTTAATCCAATGAGTATTGAATAACTCTCGAGCCGCTCGTGCTGTATTTACGGCTTCTTTTACGGAAAAACAACCGGAGGTATTTGGTAAAAGATGACAAGGCAAAGACCGCAGCAAATCCCAAAAATAATTTTTTTTCTGCAGAAATAGTTGTCGTCGTAGAGAAACGGTAATTATTTCCACTTCAGCGGCTTTCACTGCGTCACTCATTAATTGAGGCGAGGGGTAGTGTGCCGTCCCTAATAACAAGCGTGAATTTAATCGTATCCCACCGATAGTCCACATCTCATCCTCCACACATGGCCGTGATGATTTCAATTCGATCTCCAGGCTGAATAATAATCTTTTCGTAATTAATTCGCGGAATTACGGTTTCATTCACTGCAACGACGACGGTTCCCATGACAACACCTTGCTCCTCCATCAATTTCTTTAATGACATTTTTTCAGCAAGAGAAATTAATTTCCCATTTAAATAGATGTCGATCATTTAATACCTCTTGAGAGATTGTGAATAACTTCATCAATTAACGCTGGTGCTATTAAAAAACCGTGGCGGTATAATCCGTTAATAGCAATTAATCCAGGCTGATAGTGTATACGAGGCAAATTATCCGGTAACGTCGGGCGTAAGGCGGTAATAGTTTCAATGATCCGCGCTTCTGAAAATCCAGGGTGTACACTATAAACTGCCGATAATAATTCCAAACACGTGCGCACCGAAATTGGTGAAATATCATTGGACTCAATTTCACTCGCGCCAATAAGATAAATATGATGCGCACGAGGAACAATATAAAGTCGATAACGAGGATGAAGTAATCGAATCGGACGATTTAAATGCACATCGGGTGCATGCAAATAAATTAACTCACCACGTACCGAACGCAAATCGGAAAACATTTTCCCCGCGCCTACGCCACGACAATCGAATATGCAATCAAATTGGTATGATTTTTCTTTCGTTAAGATACGGTAAGGAACCACGTTATCCACAAAGGTTTTCGAATACCATTCCACGTTTAATTCTTTTTCTAATGCCTGCATAAGTGCACGTGAATCTAGGTGTGCTTCCTGCGGCAAATAATATCCTTCATCAAAATTTAATTCGGGCTCCAATCGTTGGAGCGCAGAAGATGATAACTTTTCAAGAGAGAAATCTTTTATTTTACAACTTATTTTTTTCAACCAGCGCTCTTTTTCCACTTCATCGTGTGAATGCGAAATTACAATACTTCCATTTTGTTTAAAATAAACAGGTTGGTTCAATGATGATAACCACAGTGGCCATTTCCTTAATGAATAATTTCCTAAATTAAAAATTATCTGCTCTGCTATTTCACATTCAGCCACGGGTGACAGCATCCCAGCCGCTGCGTAGGCCGTGCTCTTTCGACCACTTTTATCATCTTTATCAAATAGCGTAACCCCCCAGCCCGCTTTACTTAATTGCCAAGCTAATAAACGCCCCAGTAATCCTGCTCCCGCAATGCCTACTTTCATTTCCATCACGTTACCTTTTGTAAGGTGTCCCTAACTTCGTGGCTCGTTTTATAAGCACAAAATTTAGGGCCGCACAATGAACAAAAATGAGCATGTTTAGCAGCCTCTTTTGGCAAAGTTTCATCATGAAAAAGGCGCGCTGTTTCAGAGTCTAACGCTAAATTAAATTGATCGTGCCAGCGGAATTCAAACCGCGCTTGCGATAATAAATCATCTCGCTCTCGAGCTGCTGGGTGTCCTTTTGCCAAATCTGCCGCATGGGCCGCAATTTTATAAGCAATCAACCCTTCTTTGACGTCTTGTTTATTCGGCAAACCCAAATGTTCTTTCGGCGTGACATAGCACAAGAGCGCGCAACCTTGCCAAGCGATAAAAGCAGCGCCAATAGCGCTACCGATATGATCATAACCAGGCGCAATATCGGTAGTTAATGGTCCCAGAGTATAAAATGGCGCCTCCCGACAATAAGCCAATTGTTTCGTCATATTTTCTTCGATGAGGTTTAGAGGGATATGCCCTGGTCCTTCATTCATCACCTGCACACCGTATTTCCACGCGATGCGATTTAATTCGCCTTGAATTTTCAATTCTGCAAATTGTGCTTCATCATTGGCGTCAGCAATAGAGCCCGGGCGCAACCCGTCCCCTAGCGAAAAACTCACATCATAAGCACGCATAATTTCACAAATCTCATTAAAATGCGTATAAAGAAAATTCTCCTCTCGGTGCAGAAGACACCATTTGGCCATGAGAGAGCCGCCGCGAGAAACAATTCCCGTGACACGTTTTTGGGTCAATGGAATAAAACGATTTAAAACACCTGCATGAATCGTGAAATAATCAACTCCTTGTTCAGCTTGCGAAATTAAGGTGTCGCGGAAAATTTTCCAAGTTAAGGATTTTACATCTCCATCCACCTTTTCCAACGCTTCATACAACGGCACGGTACCGATAGGTACTGGAGAATGGCGAAGAATTGTTTCACGAATTTCTTTGATTTTTTTTCCCGTCGATAAATCCATCACCGTATCTGCACCCCAACGCAACGCCCAAATTAATTTTTCAACTTCTTCTTCCACAGATGACGTAAGCGACGAGTTCCCAATATTCGCATTCACTTTAACTAAAAAATGGCGGCCAATAATCATGGGCTCGCTTTCGGGATGATTAATATTCGCAGGCAAGATGGCACGACCGCACGCGATTTCATCTCGAATAAATTCCGGTGTAATTGGGTTAGGAATTCGTGCACCCAACGGATTTCCTTGCAAACGACACTCGCGTTCTTGATCTATGTTTTTCTTCAACTCTCTTTTTTGATTTTCACGAATCGCCGCGTATTCCATTTCTGGCGTAATAACGCCTTCTTTTGCGAAAGCTAATTGCGTTTTCCTCGGGCGCACCTTAATCCAAGGCGCGCGCAAACAGGGAAGACCCTGCGGCAATTTGATAGAGATATTCGGGTCAGAATACGGGCCTGAAGTATCGTAAAGCGTTAGCGAATCAGCATTCGTCAATTGAATTTCACGCATTCCTACGCGAATAGTGGGAAAAATCTTGCCTTGGCAATAAATCTTTTTGGAAGCAGGATAAGCAATCACAGCACTCTCCTTAAATAAAACAGACAGAAGGAAAGTACGGTGCAAGCCGCGCCCCCCTCTTCCCTTCGCAAGCATTATCTTGTTCAGGTTCAACGGGTCCGATCTTCGAACTTCTAGATCGTCTCAGCTTTCGCTCCCCGAGAGCTTCAGAAACTTCAGAAAGGATATCTGAATTTTATCTGGGTTGCAATTGGTACAATAGTTAATGGGTATCGGTATCGGATTCTTCTGAATCATCAGGGTTATAAAATATACTTAAACGCTGTGGGTGAGGCATTGGATCTTTTTTTAATTTCTTCCGATCTAACTTCCTTTACCACAATCCTAATAATTTTCTTCTCCACCTCAGAAAAAGCATTCCAATAGCAATTAAATAAATTATTTTTTGACTCCAGCAGTATTCGTCTACCCACTCTATCTTTCAGCAAGTCCGACAAAATATTTTTGAAACAGATAATCCATTTAATACTTTCTTCATTCAAATGTTCTAACAGCAACTCCTCAGACTTTTCAAGTACGGAGGTGAGCAGACAGGTCGTTAGTTTATTCTGATTCTCAAGTTCTCTTGAAACTCGATTTAACAAATCGCTTTTAGCATTAAATAACAACGTTTGTCCTGCATAAAATATACAGGGGCGAAAGACCCAATTAGAAGAAAATAGTTCATTAGCAATTTCCTTTCTAAATTTTTCCGTTTCCTGGGGATCAGAAGATTGAGTAAAGAAAAAGAAAAAAACCGTAGTGCATCTTCACCGGTACAAAGCTCCATCCAAAGATGGCGATCCAAAGTCGTCTGTTTTTTCAAATTTTTCAAATAATTTGTAGCTGCTATGAATGCAGGCAAAGTTTCGATTGGTTCGAATGCAAATGAAAGTAAACCATCAATAATCGGACCCCCTCTGTCAGATATTGACTGTACAATAGCGCTCTGCCATCCTCACTACTGCATAAATATGCTAAAAAATTAATCTCATTTCCCCCAAGTCCGTATTAATTCGCAATTTTAATAAAATTAAAGGGATATCCCAACCATTAAGAGTTTTAATAAGGCTCTCCAAACGCTCACAAATTGCTTCCTTTCGGAATAAGCACATCCAGATTTTAATGTCACCATTAGAATTGCTAGATACTAATTGCTTTGAGAGTAGAAATTTCAACTGTTCGTCCGCGTTATAAACTGCAGCAAACTACTCAATCCGCGCTAATAATTCTCCTGGAGGAGCCCATGTTAATTTATCTATCTTACATAAAAAATAAAAAAAGAAGGTATTTCGGGCTTCTGTGTCCACAAAGTCATGAACTTTTTCAGTTGCTCTATTGTTAAATTTTCAAATAAATACTGCATGCCGTAAGCTCGTCCATCTTCTTTTTGAGCTATGATTAACTTTAAAACACGTCTATTGACTAAGCTATCCGCTATGTGAAGCTTTCTCTCAATATCGCGTATATTGCCCATCTCTAATAATTCAAGCAATAAATCGAGTAACACTTCAGATGCTTGAAGGAGCAATCCAGTCAATAAAGTGCTGCCCGACAATTCACCTGCTACTGTAGGGAATAGGTGACAGAGCGCATCAAAGAACTCATTTATAATTATCCAATCTGGATTGGACTTAGCGCATTTGGTTTTTACGAAATCCTTAATTCGATTAAAAATTCTTCCCCCATTTACCTCACCTTCGAATTTTATCTAGGAATAGAAAACTTAATATGTTCGGCAAAACGCCTGCGGATAAGGGCTGAAAAAATGATCGAATCAATTCTTCGAAGCGATCGTTTTGTATTTCCGAGAGTTTGTTAAACATCTATTGTAAAAATTCTTATACCTCTGGAAAACAAATCAAATAATGCAATAAATACCAATTACGTTGCTTAAGATTAAAAAAATTAACCATTCTTTCAACGGCATTATATTGAAACTCAGACGCTTTTTTCCAAGCATCGATATAAAACAGCCAATCCATCGAGAGTCAAACACAAAAAAATAAATATATCTCAATGCATCGTTATTTTTATTAAAAATAAAATCCTCAAGAGATTTCTCTAACGTAACTGCCATAGACTCTTCAGAAGGAAGTTTATAAAAAAATACGCTACGGAACAGTTCAAGATAGGGATAACCTTTTGTGTTGTCTATTTCCTCAATTTCTTCTAGTAAAACTTCATGTTGTTCCACTGCCAATCTATCATAATTGTTATCATCACTTTATTAAAAAGTGACATATATCAGCATTACCAACAATCGCTTTTACCTTTTTCAGAAAATTGCTATAACTTGATTTTTCTCCCCGATAATCCTCAAGACTCTCTTTTAAGCTTTTATACACAATTTTTTTATAAATATTAAAATTTCCGAAGCCTCGTTATTTAAACTGAATAAAGACTAAAATAAATGCCTCGCGTACTCAAGTGGCCGTCGATTTATATCAGTTTCAGTTGTATCCAATTCTCGATAAAAGGGTAACAAAAATAAATTGAGTTCAGAAAGAGAGAATGAAAGCTGTAATGGCAGAATTTTTTCGGCCAAAAAATAAACCATATCCCGCCAGTGGAATTGTAAATTTTTAGAGAACCCAAAATATTTATCTAAAATCGTTTGAATTTCTTCAATGGTAGCTTTTAACTTTTTTGTAATTCTTCAGTGAATGATAAAGTGGCAGAATCATCGAATAACAAACGGTCTATTATTCGTTGTATATCGTTTAATTCACCTAACTTGCCAAAACCGCAACAATTTAAACAGTTTAAATCATCGTTAATTGAATTTACGAATGATTTAACTCCTTCGTGTCCAAAATCACGATCACCATAACGACACAACAAAAAAACAAACCGTTCCAACGACTCTTTAAACTTCCACCACGATTTTAGATTCTCTTTAGAATCAGTGGGAACCATAAATTCCCCTACTATATCATCTGCCATTTGTTCATGTTTTAGAAGGTCAAATATCATCCGGTCTTCGGGATTATTAAAATAGTGGGTAGCAGCGGATCGTCAGTATTATTCAACGTAGCTAAAAATGCTTTTAGCAAACTATTTTTTTCTCGTCATTTTTTCTTGATCTACTCCTGCTAATAGCTTTATTAGTGGGAAATTTCTATGAAATTAGAGTAACATTAGCAGCTAGCTGTTCATCAAAGTTAAATAATATTCTCATTATATTTTTCAATTTTTTCGAAAAAAATTTCATGTAGTATATTTTCCATTATTAAGGAAATCTTAAATTTTATCGATGATTAACTCAAAAATATATTATTAGGTGTCGCTGAAAAATGTTATAATCTCACCACTATGAATATACTTATAATTGGTAATGGCGGTCGTGAACACGCCTTAGCATGGAAGGTAGCTCAATCGCTTCGAGTAGAAAAAATCTGGGTGGCTCCCGGAAATGCCGGGACGGCTCGAGAGCTTAAAACGCAAAATATTTCCATCGGCGTCACTGACATTAAGAGCTTGATCGCCTTTGCCAAAAAAAATCAAATTAATTTAACGCTCGTGGGTCCTGAGATTCCACTAGCGGCTGGTATTGTTGATCATTTTCAACACGAAAATTTAACTGTTTTTGGCCCCACCCAAGCTGCTGCCCAATTAGAAACTTCTAAAAATTTTTGCAAAACATTTATGCGCCGTCACGGTATTCCAACCCCTCGCTTTGAAACATTTAGAAATACGAGCGATGCTTTCTCCTACCTTGAACAACAATCTTTTCCAATTGTAATAAAAGCAAGCGGTCTTGCGGCAGGAAAAGGTGTTGTTATTCCACAATCATTGCAAGAAGCTAAAGAAACCGTTATTGCGATGATGGAAGAAAAACAATTTGGAAATGCCGGTGCAGAAATTGTAATCGAAGAATTTTTAACGGGCGAAGAATTAAGTTTTATCGCAATGGTGGATGGCGAACATATTTTACCACTCGCGGGTTCCCAAGATCATAAACGACGAGATGATGGGGACCGCGGTCCAAACACAGGTGGCATGGGTGCTTATTCACCCGTTCCTCAGCTTTCCGATGCTTTACAAGAAAAGATCATGACGACTATTATGCAGCCCACCGTAAGCGGTTTAAGATCAGAGGGCATTCTTTATAGAGGGTTTTTATATGCGGGAATCATGATCACGTCAAATAACGAGCCCAAGGTACTAGAATTTAATGTGCGCTTAGGCGATCCTGAAACCCAACCGCTCATGATGCGCTTATGTTCCGATTTAATCGAATTAATTTTATTGGCGCTTTCCGGCCGATTAAATCAAACACAAAGTGTATGGGACAGTCGCGCTGCACTAACGGTGGTGCTTGCTGCGGGAGGATATCCCGCGCAATGTCAAAAAGGCGATATTATTCAAGGGCTCGATCAATTGTCTCTCCCAGACCTAAAAGTCTTTCATGCTGGCACACAAGAAATTAATCATCAGGTTGTTACCGACGGCGGCCGCGTGCTTGGCGTCACCGCATTAGGCAAGGATTTGCGTGAAGCACAACAAAAAGCTTATCAAGCGACCCAATTAATTACTTGGTCGAACTGTTATTACCGTCACGATATTGGACATCGGGCAATTTCTTAATTTTTTTCGATGGACCTTTGCTGTAAATCCAGCCCAGAAGTAGTCCGTATGAAGTGCAGCGAAATATCGGAATTGCCATTGTTCACTGAGGTCTGCGTATATCAAAACACAAGTCGATGACACTATTTAATCTCAATTCGATCCAAACGATCAGAACGAGCCAATTGTGCCAGTTGGTTATCGAGATAGGTGGATCGACAGATTTGGCGTTGTATTTTTCCGTTAACGGTTTTGGGAAACGTTTTTGCGCGAATGCAAACTATTTCGTGAATTTTAATCGCGAAATTTTTACTGACACATTCGCGAATATTCTCGAAAATAGAACGCCATTCGTTTTCCGTTTTAGAACCTTTAATTTCAGAGACGATAATTAATTTTTCCTGGTCATCCTGTAAAATTGAAAAAGCAGCCGCACTCGCAGTTCTAATATTTTCGTCACTTTGAACAACGGCCCATTCGATGTCCTCCGGGGAATAAGTTTTACCCCGAATAATGATTATATCTTTTAACCGGCCGTAAAAAAATAATTCTCCGTCGCGGATGAATCCCAAGTCACCAGTGTGCAAATAAGGGCCCTTCTCTTCATGGGTATAAGCGTTAAAAACGCTTTCTGTTAATACTTTATTTTTTAATAGCCTTTCGCCACGCTCGGGCCTTTTAACCAAATCTCGCCGATCACCCCTTCGGATAAAACTTGGCTGGAGTTTGGGTTCACAATTAAAAGCTCGTGGTCCTTGAAACAGTGTCCGATGCTTAACAAGGATTGATCGATAAGCACAGGCGCATTTACACGCCTCCCATGGCATACACGGTCGATTCGGCCAAACCATAAGAAGGATAAAAAGCTTTCTCATCAAAGCAAAAGTCGAAAATTTTTGTAGAAATTGTTGGTAAGTTTTTAAATGATTCATTTCCGAACCAGCAAATGCCACGCGCCAACGGCTTAAGTTGAGGGTTCGCAATTGCACTTCATTAATTCGTTGATAACGTAATTCATAGGCAAAATTTGGACCGCCGCTAATAACATCAGGCAGCTTAGAAATAAGCTCAAGCCAGATGATAGGACGGCGTAAAAAATCCAGTGGTGACAATAACACGCTGGTAATGCCCTCAAATAAAGGCAAAAGAATAGCGGCCACGATCCCCATGTCATGCGTCAATGGCAACCAACTGACCACCGACTGCAAAAATCCCGGTTTTTCTAAATTAAGAATGTTACTGACGTTATTAAAAATATTTGCATGCGTAATCATTACACCTTTGGGACTTCTGGTTGATCCCGATGTGTATTGCAATAAGGCGATTTCAGAATATTTAGGAATTAAATCAGGCGTGTTGCGAGTCAAATTCATTTGATCTGTAGCAAGTTTATTGAATTGTCCTTTTTCTCCTGGCAAGAATTGAAGGAATTTTTGTGTCGTTAATAATAAAGCTGGCTCTGAATCCAATATAATATTTTTAAGCCGATAAGCGGTAACATTCACACGACTCTGTATTTAAGTTGGTGGACACGCCGGTACAGCAATAATTCCAGCATATAAGCAAGCGAATAACGCAATAATAAAATGGGTGTCGATATCATAAACTAAAATAGCACGATCGCCCGGGGCTGCCGTTTGACTCAATAATTGCTCTAAGTGTCGCGCTTTTTCATTTAATTCGAAATAGCTGATTTCCTGCTTTGTCGCACCTTAGCTATCAACGATACGATAAGCAACGGCATTGGGTTTCTCAAGTGATCGCTGCTGCAAACAGGAAACGTAATTAAGCTGACTTATTTTCAATTTTTTGTTCGACACAGTCCACCAATTCAGCAACGGTTTCTAAATGAATAATATCGTTCTCCATCAAATTTAATGAAAGTTCCATATTTATAGCGCTAATTAAATTCACCACATCTAAAGAATCGAAACCTAAGTTTGCATGAAATTTAGAATCATCGTGAATATTCTCAATGGGAATTTGTGATTGCGCTGAGATAATCGTTTTTATACGATGCTTAATTTGATTTTTCATGATAAAACCTGACGAAAATAAGGAGCCCAATCATTATCCCGGCGTTGCACAAAAGGGAGGTCGTCGATATACCAGGGATGAAATCCTGGTTTCCCATAAGATTCATAACCGCTCTCTCTGGGAAAAATTCCATTAGACCCAAAAATTTGTTTGCGTAACTTTTCTTTATCTCGTTCCACTCTTTCGCCTCTTTTTAACTGATTAATCATCATGAAATACAAAATACTCTCTGTTAGATTTTCCATAAGCTTCTCATTAAACAATCGCCATTCGGAAGCGTGCTTAGGCTCTTCCGTTGGCATGCAACCATAAACTTCCGTATAACAATCGAAACAAACACTTTTGTGTTCTAATTCTTCGGCCACATGATAACCAAACAGATAGGCCATCATGGGGTCGATATTTTTATAATCTTTTTTTTAGCTTGATTAAAAACCGTCGCAGCGCATAAGCAGACAGGTTTTCCAATAAACAGGAGGTACGCAAAGCAACCTTTAGGTCACGGCCAGGCTCTAACAACGGAAAAAATTCGTCGTATTGTTTTTTGATCATCAAAGGGATGCGAGCATAGCCCAGGCTGTTAATGCTTCGTTGAGCTTATGGTGCCAGCCAGCGATGACTACCTTCCTGCTTGATCAGGCATTTTGCGTTGGCGAGCAACGAGGCATCTTTCAATTGCGGTAAAATCCCCCGCATCGTCCGCATCCAGTAACCTTCAGCGATGTCGGTATTGACAAAAAACCAATTCAAAAAATGGGATTCTAATGGATCATTAGCCAACCAAATTTGAATAAAGGTTAAAGAGCAATCGAAATCAATTTGACGATATTGAAGCTCAATTTGCGGCGGTATGAACGGAGAGTCAGACATCTAGGGCATTCCGGGGATCAGTCTTACCTCCTGGTGGGTATTCCTTGGAAAGGTTCAAAATATTATTAAGTTAAAGAAGGATCAAGTGATATAGTGTTCCCTTGCGGCTGCGTAGAGGGAGTTAACGCACCTTCGAGGCCAGGGCTTGAAGAATGTAGATGGTCAAATTTATTGCAGGTATAACACGCCGTAATGACAAAAGAAATCCTCACCAACTCCCCTCTTGAGACTGTAAGAGGCAGAAAGGCACACAGTGTCTTTGACATATCTATCGCGATTAATCCTCTGGCGGCACAGCCTGTGCGCCTTTGCTCGCCATTGCAACACAATTACGTGATCAAAACCAGTCTCCTAACTTGACTAAACTATACGAATCTCTATCCTTCGAAATAAAACTCTTTGAAGAAAAAGCCCATTCCTTAGGCTACCGATCACCCGTCATCTTAGCCGCGCGTTATTTCCTTTGTGCATTAATCGATGAAATTATTTTGTGTACCGCGTGGGGGAAAACAGCGAATGGCAGCATCTGGGACTATTGAAAACTTTCCAGGATGAATCCTGAGGCGGTGAGCGCTTCTTTATTATTCTCGAACGAAGTGCCGAAGATGCGGATCTTCATATTGATCTTTTAGAATTAGGCTATCTTTGTTTGAGTTTAGGGCATAAAGGGAAATATAACGAGAAAAGTGGCCAGGAGCTGGAGCTGGTTGTCGATAAGCTGTACTATTTAATTCGTGAGGAACGCGGCGAATCCTCCAACTGTTTGTTTATTTCCAGTTCTGAGAAACCCGTTCCCAAAAATTGGATTTCTCGATTGCCCTCGGTATGGGTAACGCTTGGTGTAACAGCACTCATTTTAGTCAGCATCTGTTTGCCGTACCATTTCCGCCTTAAAAAAGTGGCATCGCCCATCCAGCAAATTTTAAAAGATATGACTCCGGCTACTATTAGCAAAGCGATATCATGAAATTTACTATAAGACGTAATAAGAGACTACCCAAATTTGATCCGGTTTTGCCGTTAATTAACCAATTGCAAGAACGAATAAAAACAGCGCGTTTGGCGATTAAAAAAGTTCGCGGGCAGCTGTGTGGGAAGAAAGTACTGTGGTTCCTACTTTTTGGCCCTAAAAATTCAGGAAAAACGATCTTACTGTCACGTTCGGGCTAGATTTAATTTCCCCTCATCAACAGTCATTAAAAACGATTAAAAATACGCAGACTATCGATTGGTGGATTTGCAGCGAAGGCGTCTTCGTCGATCCCGCCGGCAAATATTGCCTTGCAACGTAAGGCGATGAGAAAAATCAATTATTATGGGAATCCTTTCTAAGGATACTCAAACGGAAAAGACGAAAATCCCTTTTTAATGCGATTATTTTGACAATCAATTACTTGACCCTTTCGAAAGCTTCCGGTGAACTTGACGCGTTGGCCGACAACATCGCTCCTCAGTTACAAACCTTGCTGGCCTTAGGCTCTATTCCCCTCATAGTCGTTATCACTCAGTGCGATCGCCTTGATGGGTTTATCCATTTTTTTTAGTGATCTTGAATCCGAGGATCGAGAACAATTGTTGGGCTTTAGTTTACGCAACGAGGGCAACCTTGCTTTCCATGAGCTTATCAAAGAACGTTCCATTGCCTTTATTAACCGCATTTCTGAACGTTTATTTCACCAGTAGTCAGCAAAGCGATTCCCCCGTTAATTTCCTCACACAACCTGTCACCAAATCATTTGCGCTTTCCGAGATTAAAATTCACCCGTCTCAATTGCCAAAAACCCTATTTCATTCAAACTTTCTTTAAGAAACTGATTGAGAATCCGCCTAAATTAACTGCTGAATCGGCTGGTGGTTGCCGACCTCTGTTTATCATTTATCCAGTGGCTTTCATTATAATTTTAAGCGCTTTACAGTTATCGACAAAATATAAAAGTGTTAAATACTGCGCAAACTTATTTGCACGAATTACCAAACGACACAGATTGGCTTTCTCGACTGAATCGAATTCAAACTGCATTGACTGCGTGGAAAAATGACAGCTTATCTATTTGGGAAATTGGCTTTAATCAAGCCAAAAATCTTCACCAACAACTTCAAAGCACATATACCCAACTGATACGGAATAATTTTGTACTTTTCCTTGACGAAATAGTTACAAAATAGATTCAAAACAATATCGATAAAAATGAATTAGCTTTGTATCAATCGCTACAAACCTATTTAATGTTAACCGAGCCTTCCCACCGAAATGACGCCGTTGTTAAAAATTGGTTTTCTCAATATTGGAGGGAAAAATACCCTAATGAATAACAGAAATTAATGTCTCACTTAAGCTACTTATTACAACTGCATCAAGTAAGTTGGCCGGCCGATGAAAATATTATTTTAAAAGCGCAAGCTGTTTTACAAAAACAATCATTGTCGCAACTCGTATTTGCTATGTTACAAAATCAATACCAACACGCGCCTGTCGTTTTTAATTTTCCCGGGACGGATTTTTCTGCAGTAAAAATTCCCGCTTTCTATGATCCCGATCATTTCAACGAAATTTATAATAAACAAATCCCTCAACTTGTACATCTCCTTAATCACGGTGATTGGGTTATGGGGTCTGTTGGGGAAAACCCCTTAACTGCCGATGAAGTAAAGACTTTGATAAAGAAAATTAGAGAAATTCATATAAAGGATTTTCTTTCGGCCTGGCAAACGAGTTTAGCACAAGTAACTGTGAAAACGCCGATGACGCTAAGCAAAAGCCTCAATAACCTTAAATTGCTAGCTGATCCGAAATCGGCTTTTTGGCTTTTATTAAACAAAATAGTCAACGCTTCTCCAACTCAAGATGAACTCGCCCATTATCTCGCGAATAATCAGAACCGGAATACTTTACAAAAAATTCGAAATCGCTTAGTGAATTCGTACAGAATATCGTTAATGCGACCAATCCTATTAAAGCAGCTTATGATAGCGCCGTTAATCGAATGTAACATAGCAGCGCAAACCCTCTTTTGGTTTTAGAGAAAGCCGTCCAAAGCGCACCTTCCGTAATTAATCAGTGGACGATCGCCCTTTCACAAAACGTTTGGAAAATAATATTAGCCGAATCGCGCCAGTATATAAATACCGCGTGGGCTTCCTACGTAATACCTGAATACAACGATCACATTCTCAACCGTTTTCCTGTTTTTAAAAACTCCTCACCAGATATTTCGATTAATGATTTTAATCATTTTTTTTGGCCCTAATGGCGCTGTTGAGGTATTTTTTAACCATTATCTTCAGCCCTTTGTGGATACTACTCAAGCTTATTGGACTTGGAAGGGGGTAGATGGCGAAACGCTACCTATTCTGCAAACAAAACTGGATATGCTAACGCGGGCTTCTATGATTCAAAAAATGTTTTACGCCGATAACCGAGAAACTCCTACTCTCAAGTTCACGTTAACGGCGATTAGCTTGTCTCCTAATGTGAGTCGTTTTGCCTTAAACATCGGCGGACAGATACTATTTTGAGCCTGGCATCAAATCCCCGCTAAAAGCTACCTGGCCCGGTCCCGACGGTGACTTTGTTACCTTCCAATTTGATACATTGTCTCTCAACAAAACCGCTAAAACTTTAACGGGGCCGTGGACTTGGCTACGCTTGCTTAACTTAACCCATTTGGAAGCAACCAATGACCCCAAAATATTTCATTTATCTCTAAGCTTAGAAGGAAATACAGCCCGTTACCAACTTATTGCCAACAACCCCATACCCCTTTTTTATTCAGGGCAATTACTGTCCGCTTTTCGTTGTCCTAACAAACTTTGACGACTAGACATTTTTTGATCAAAAATTGGTTTTTGCCCTGCTTCGATACTATAGTTTTTTAATACAGGCAGTGTTTTTCACTTTTGAATAAAGGAACGACCCATGGAATCACTACTTATAACCGCTATTACCACCGTGTTTCTCTAGGAAGGCACGGCGGCGATTGCCGACGATACGCTTGACGACCCCGCTTATACTTATGCGTTAACACTGGGGGACCAAGATAACCCCGAAGACACAGCAGACTTTGTGGAAAGGAGCCCCAATACGGCTTTTTTAGATGAAAATCCCTATGAATTAATCGCTGATGCCCAAAAGTGGTTCAAGATTACTCTCGATTACCCAGCCAAATACGCACGCCAGGGGAGCGGGTCTTTATTTTTAGCCCTCGCATATTACGATGGGCCGCTTACGATGCAGATGGATACCTCGTGGCTTCGGGTAAAGCCAACGGGGGCGCCGCTTTTTGCGCTAACTTAAGCAGACCTTGTCAAACACCGGTGGGAAGTTTCAGAATTTCCCGTAAAGGCGATGCTAGTTGCGTCTCAAGTTGACTCTCACTGCCAACAGGGGGGGCGTCCATACCTTATTGTATGCTCTTTTCGGGAAGAAACGCCATTCATGGCTCCCTCACTATTTTATGCGAACGCTAACAAAGGTCATCGTATTGCCTTATTGATCGGTCCAGAGACAGAGGCCGTTTTCCGTGAGTAGTTGTAAGAAAGCCTGATGCGCCTCTGTCTCTGTCGCATTAGCCCTAATTACCAACAAGGAGTCGCGATCAGCACCTAACGGACGAACCGGTGCTGATCGCGATGCTACCGCAAAGCCTTGTTGCTCAAATAGCACCGTTTGGCCACCTGTCATTAATAAATAGACTTGAGCCAATAGTTCTGCATCAAGTAAGGCCCCATGGTAATCGCGATTAGAATTATCGACATGGTAACGTCGACAAAGCGCATCTAAGTTATTGTGCTGGCCCGGATGCTTCTGGCGCGCGATTGTCAGTGTGTCAAGGACCTGACAATAATGGGTAAGCGCTTTAAAAGATTGGCCGGTAAGTTTTAGCTCGTGATTGAGAAAACCGACGTCAAAGGGAGCATTATGGATAATTAATTCCGCCCCTTTTAGGAAAGAAATGAGGTCAGTGGCAATATCTTTAAAAAGCGGTTTATCAATCAAAAAACTGTCGGTAATGCCGTGAATTTCCATAGTGTCTCGCTCAATAGAGCGCTCAGGATTGATATAAAAATGCAAGTGGTTGCCAGTCAACCGACGATTAACCATTTCCAGTGCGCCAATTTCGATCACCCGGTGGCCTTCTTCCGGCACAAGGCCGGTAGTTTCCGTATCTAAAACGATTTGCCGCATTAAGTTCCCCAAAAATTAATCGTGCTTTAAAAAGTTATCTCGGTTTAAATCAAGAAAGGTAGTAAAACTCCCGCCTCCCTTTTTAGGCCTTCGTTATTCCCGCGGGGACGCCTAGGCGTCAACTTAAGCATAAACCCCTAATGGCTGTAAAGTTGATGCTTCTCTTTCATTCACCTTGTTCCTTTCAAAGCTTCTTAACACAAGGGGCCTCTATCATTACCCACCCGTGGTGAAGCGTGAAAAACTTAAAAACCCGTCGTCCTCCCGCGGGGGCATCTGCTGTATTAATTGAAGCATACAAAACCTTCACGGCCGAGTC
>NZ_CAJRAM010000015.1 GCF_907164965.1 Coxiella endosymbiont of Ornithodoros maritimus | reverse complement strand
TCGATTCTTTGTCTGTCGGTAGGCAGCCTACGCACGGAAACGACAGACATTTTTTCAACTACTTGATATTCCCTCTTTACCTCGCCCCCTTAAGTTGAGCTCTAGGTACCTGCGCGGAAAGGACAGGGTTTAAATTTTTGATAGGGTATAATTACTGCGCCCCTCTCTTCAAAACTTCGTCAATGCCACGGTTCGCTAATTCGTCTGCGATTTCATTTTCGACATGGCCGCTATGGCCTTTTACCCAATGCCAAACAATCGTATGGCGTTCCACTTCGCACTCAAGCGCTTCCCATAATCGTTGGTTTTTCACAGGCTTTTTATTACTGGTTTGCCAGCCCCGTCTTTTCCAAACAGGAAACCATTCGGTAATTCCGCGGCGCAAATATTGCGAATCCGTTGTTACAATTACCTGGCACGATTTCTTTAAGGATTTTAACCCCTCAATGGCGGCTGTTAATTCCATCTGGTTGTTGGTAGTTTTGGCAACTCCACCATGGAGCTGACGCTCATGCTGATTATACCGTAGTAATACTCCCCATCCACCAGGGCCCGGATTGCCGCGACAGGCGCCATCACAATAGAGGTAAACAATATTTTGCTCTTGTTTCGTCATTAATCTTATCAACTTTTAACGATAAGGTGAGGAGGATAAGGTGAGGAGGTTGGCTTTACGATTTTCCCCGCAATGATATCCCTTCCTTTCCAAACAATTTTATGCAGTAATGGAGCGTAGACGCTCTTTTTTACAATCAATAAATAAACGCCGCCCGCTGCCGGCAAAGACAATTGACCTGCCACTTCGCTAAATAATTGCATTCCTCGTCCAGGTTTTTTCTGACGAGGGAAACGATAGCAAAAAGTCTTGCTGAATAAAATGGAATAATTAAAATTAATTAACCAACGTTTAACTTGCGCGCGTGACCAGAACTTTCCGTTCCAGGGAATATCTTTTTTTAAATTAAAAAATTTATTCATTCCCCACAGGCTCCACGGATTAAACCCAAAAATTAATAATCGACCGTCCGGTTTTAACGCTTGAAAAATTTCTTGCAGCAATTTAACGGGGTAATTGATGAATTCTAATAAATGCACGAGGACCACAATATCGACGCTATTCGGCAACAATGGTAGGTCTTGATATTCTGTTTGGATCGTCAACGAGGAAAGGTCGTCGGGTTGCAGCATTAATCTTATTTGATAAGGGATGGGGCTTATCGCCGAATGAGCAAGATCTGCTGTACCACCCATTTGTACTAAGTATCGGCCTTTAATATTGCTTAAAACGCGGGCAGCTTCTTCACATTCTAAGGTTAACAACCACGACCCCGGTGGTTGTTGATACCATTCCTGCATACTCGGTGACGTAGGTTTCATATCGCAAGTTTCGATTTATTGTCTTATACTCATTAAGAATCTATGTATTAGGGAGAGCCTTGCTCGTGCCGCATAATATTCTCGCCATCCCTGCTCTTAATGATAACTACATCTGGACCATCGTGCATCCGCGAAAACAAACGGCTGTTATCATCGACCCTGGCGAAGCAAAACCCGTGCTTGATTTACTGAAAGAGCAAAAACTTAACTTGGCTGCCATACTCATCACTCACCATCATTGGGACCATACCAACGGCGTCCAAGCTATTTTACAAGAACATCCCGCCCCCGTTTATGGTCTTACTGAAAGTGCTATTCCGTTTTGTGATCACCCAGTCGTTAATGAGGAAAGCTTTTCTATCCCCTGCGCAGAACTTACTTTTAATGTACTAGCAATACCCGGCCATACCCTCGATCATGTGGCTTATTATACAGATCAATGGATCTACACGGGCGATACTTTACTTGCGGGCGGCTGTGGGCGAATTTTTGAAGGGTCTCCTGATCAATTTTATCATTCGCTGCAGAAATTAGCTTCACTAGACCCCACCACACGGGTTTACTGCGGCCATGAATACACAGCCAAGAATCTTGAATTTGCCAAAACTGTAGAACCAGAAAATCTTAAACTTAAACAACGCATCGTTGAAACCGATCAAAAAACTAATCAAAACCTACCGACTTTACCCTCTACTATTCAAGCTGAGCTCGACACCAACCCTTTTCTTCGTTGTCATCAAAGAAACATCCAGTGGCGAGTCCAAGAATATTGCGGTTATCCACTCGCTAATACAGTCGCCGTTTTCGCTGCTCTGCGTCGTTGGAAAGATAAGTTTTGAAAATCTCGGCCGCAAAACGAGCGGGATTTCTTTCTTTTTAGGAATTAGAGGATGGGGAGATCCCAAGCTTTAAAATTTTTATTATAATTTTCAATTAGTTACAAAATTACCGATAAATTTTTGGTCAATTTTCCTTGATTCAGACTCCATTTATCCGTAATATGCCTCGGATGCGAAAATCCATCTCAAATACTAGCATTGCGCTATTAGCTTTTTGTCTCACTGGCGGCGTCACTACCACTGCTATACCCGCCTCATCAGGCCAACAATGGCATCTCAGTGACCTTTTTTCAAAAGGCCAAAGTCTTTGGAGCGTGATCAGTCATCGTTTTAGCTTTGACGGGAAGTATAGCAACAATTACTATGTCCGCGAGAAAATACGGTGGTTTCAGCACCGGCAGTACTATCTCACTCAATTGACCCAAAACGCTCAACCCTATATTTATTACGTGCTCCAACAAACTGAAAAAAGGGGGATGCCGGCGGAAATTGCCCTTCTCCCGATGATTGAAAGCAATTATAACCCTTTTCTTTATTCTAAGCGTGGAGCCACTGGACTTTGGCAAATGATGCCCGGCACTGCTACCGGCTTTGCTCTTCTGATTAATTGGTGGTACGACGGACGTCGAGACGTGCTGGCTTCAACGAATGCCGCTTTGAATTACCTTCAATACCTTCATGGTTATTTTCATAACTGGCTCTTGGCAATTGCCGCCTACGACGCCGGCGAGGGAACTATCTCAGCGGCTATCCAATATAACCGTCGGCATGACCGGCCCACCGATTTTTGGTCTCTCCCCTTACCTTATGAAACTCGCAAGTATGTTCCGAAATTGTTAGCCTTGGCCAACATTATTAAAAATCATACTCGTTATGGTTTACATTTAACACCCATTGAGAATCGTCCCTTTTTTACAACTGTGGCATTAACAGGGCAAATGAATTTAGAAAAATTGGTGAAATTGTCTGATTCGACATCGAAACTTATCCGCAATTTGAATCCCGGTTTTCGTCGTTTGTCAACAATGCCGAATCATACCTATAATTTTTTGCTACCTATCGATAAAACAGACCAACTCCAAAAAAATTTGGCTGAACTAGAAACGCAAACTCCTGCGTTATCGGGAAAACGAATATATCATCGCGTTCACGCTGGCGATTCGTTAAGTATTTTAGCAAGCCGCTACCACACGAGTGTGACGGAAATTCGTCAGATGAATAAATTAAAAAGCAATGTTATCCAAATTGGAGAAAATTTATTAATTCCTGAGGCGCAAGCAACTCCTTACACGCTTGTTCACAATGCTCGCATTTCTGAGGATAACATTCCGGGACCCAAACGCATTGTGCACGTGGTGAAAGCTCATGAAACGATTGCACAGATTGCTCATCTTTATCACGTAACCTCTCAACAAATTTATTTTTGGAATAATATTAATAAACCCAACGCCTTGGCGGCGGGCGATAAATTGATTATTTGGTAATCCCTTCATACCGCCACAAAATACCATCTCGTTAAACGGGGAGAATCCCTTTCGACTATTGCCCACTTTATGGAACCACTGTCTCTAAATTACGCCTTTGAATCATTTGTCTGGAGATAATATTCAAATTGGACAGCAATTAATGGTATAAGTCGAATAAACGCTGAGTTTCTGATAATTGTGTGCAGCAATTTAATTTAAACCCGGCATGTAAGCTTGCCACCGATCGGGGGCGGGAACTTAGCGCGAGCGCCCTGGCCCCCCGCCTGCCTAGAGCTCAACTTAAGGGGGCGAGGTAAAGAGGGAATATCAAGTAGTTGAAAAAATGTCTGTCGTTTCCGTGCGTAGGCTGCCTACCGACAGACAAAGAATCGA
>NZ_CAJRAM010000014.1 GCF_907164965.1 Coxiella endosymbiont of Ornithodoros maritimus | reverse complement strand
GACTCGGCCGTGAAGGTTTTGTATGCTTCAATTAATACAGCAGATGCCCCCGCGGGAGGACGACGGGTTTTTAAGTTTTTCACGCTTTACCACGGGTGGGTAATGATAGAGGCCCCTTGTGTTAAGAAGCTTTGAAAGGAACAAGGTGAATGAAAGAGAAGCATCAACTTTACAGCCATTAGGGGTTTATGCTTAAGTTGACGCCTAGGCGTCCCCGCGGGAATGATAATGTTTTTTAGAAATTAAGACGAGTTAGAGAAAAATGGAGAAACGAGGAAGGAAAAAATATGATAGCTCGAATTTTAGATGGGCGTGCTTGTGCAGAGAAAGTAAAAGCGCGCGTTAAAGAAAATATACGTTTGCTCCAGGAAAAGGGGTTACCTTCTCCGGGATTGGCGGTCATTTTGGTTGGTAACGATCCTGCCTCGGCTACTTACGTGGCCCACAAGGAACGTGCCTGTCAGGCAGTGGGTATTCGATCCACTGTTTATCGGATGCCGAATACGATTACAGAATCAGAATTAGCGTCAAAACTCGATGAATTCAACCGCGATTCGAATACTCATGGCATCCTATTGCAGTTACCGTTGCCAGCTCATATCGATCCTGCTAATTTGCTTGAACACATTCGACCAGATAAAGACATTGACGGTTTCCACCCTCATAATCTCGGCTGTCTAGTTCAACGTCGCCCCGTCTTGCGTCCTTGTACTCCTTATGGCGTGATGACGCTTTTAACAGAAACTCATGAAAACCTTGAGGGAAAGCATGCTGTCATCGTAGGCGCTTCAAATATCGTCGGGCGGCCGATGACTTTGGAATTGTTACTCGCCAAATGTACGGTAACGGTTTGTCATCGTTTCACGCAGGATTTAGCCGAGCATATCAAAAGCGCTGAGCTTTTGATTGTCGCTATTGGTAAACCGGGCATGATTCAAAGCGAATGGATTAAACCAGGCGCCATTGTCATTGATGTCGGCTTTAGTCGATTGAGCCCAAATAAAATAGCAGGTGATATTGATTTTGAAACGGCAAAAGAAAAAGCATCCTGGATCACCCCTGTTCCCGGTGGGGTCGGTCCCATGACCGTAGCCACCTTGTTGGAAAACACGCTTAAAGCCGCACAAACTTTTTTATACAAGTAAATAAAAAATAAGCTTCACCAAATAACATAACGAAGCCTATTTTTGATTACTTAACCGTTGACGTCAAAAAACAGCCCCCATCCCTCCTTTTAAGGTCTAGAGGCTGTTCACCAGAAACAACTACCTGATAAAATAACATTATTTAACTCTGTTAGATATTGAACAGGTAATTAACGGTTGCGTTAATGTCGCTAATTGCGACTCGTTCAGGGTTTCGTAGAACTCCTGAAAGGCGGTTAATCGCCGCCTCTCTGGATTTACTTCTATACAATGCGTAGCCATAACTAAGGTCAACAAAGACATTATTCATAAAATAATGCCCCCAACCGATACCAGCGATACCAGCGTTCAAGCGATTCTTCATAATACTAACTGAAACTGGAGCACGGCCAAAGAAGGTAGTTTTTCCCCACACCGTGGAATAACCAGCTTCCAAGTAAAGAGCGTTAGCTTCGTTTACTTTAATACCTGCTAACAGCATAGCAGTAAGGTGAGAACCTAAACGGGATCGATGAAAATAAAAAGATAAAGGTGCATCTACTGGGACGCTTCGTACATTATCGTACTGGTATTGAGCCTTGACGCCTGCTATCCACCTAGTCACTTGCGAAGGTATAACCCAATTCACCAACAGGACTAAATTGGGTTATTGAAGCAGAAACTGGGTGAAGCACGCGAACAACATCTTCCCATATAACAGATCTAATGGTTCTAACCTGATCACAGGTATAAGATTTATATCCAAAACCCAAACCGATATGAAAACCATTCATATTAATCATGGGGATATTAGGACCGCCAGCAAAGGCAGCAGCTAGCTAAGCTGCATAGTGCAGAAACGCCTATGGCGAGTTTCGTAGTTGTTTCCATGTCGAACTCTCCGTTTTCAACTAAAGTTAAAACAAAAATGGCCTATATTTTAGGCCTATATAGCTTTCCTCTAAAGCTATGAAATGAAGAATATCGATATCTTTTTTAAATGTCAACAATTAAATCCCATAAAATTATAAGAAGAATTCTGAAAGAAAAATTCTGAGTTTCTAATTGCTAATTGAGGATATTTAATGAAAAAAATGGGCATTAATTAAGCAATCCGTTTAATTAACGTGGCTTTTTTGGTCTTTATTTTATACTCTTTTTATACTCTTTATTTTATACTAATTAAGAATCCAATAAAGAATCTAATAATAACTCGTTTAACGCTTTCACAAAACTGGCAGGGTCTTTAAGCTGCTCCCCTTCAGCTAGGAGGGCTTGACTAAACAATAAATTGGCCCAACGATTAAAACGTGTTTTATCAGATTCATTTTTCACCCGCAAAATCAAAGGGTGCGATGGATTAATTTCTAAAATAGGTTTTGCCTGCATGAAATCTTGACCCGTTTGTATTAATAGTCTTTGCAAATGGCCACTCATTTCATTTTCATCAAAAACAACACACGTAGGTGAATCCGTTAATCGATGAGTAATACGCACATCCTTTATTTTTTCGCCTAAAATTTCTTTAAATTGTTTTAAAAGTTCATCAAAATCTTTTTCAAATTTTTCCGTTTCAACCTTTTCTTCTTTTTCAAGACCACCGAGATCTAAAGTCCCTTTTGCTATGGACTGCAAAGATTTGCCTTCAAATTCGTTAAGGTGAGCAACCAGCCACTCATCCACTTGATCGGACATAAGCAATACTTCGATGCCTTTTTTGCGAAAAACTTCTAGCAGAGGGCTATTTTTAGCGCTGGTATAAGTGTCTGCGACAATATAATAAATTTTATTTTGTTCCGGCTTCATACGACTAATATAGTCTTGCAAACTAACGTTTTGTTCATCCGTGTTATTATGAGTCGAGGCAAAGCGCAATAAACTAGCGACACGATCGCGATTAGCGAAATCTTCTGCTGGACCCTCTTTTAACACTCGACCGAAAGCTTTCCAAAAACGGGTATATTCTTCTTTGTCATTCTTCGCCAGATCTTCCAACAAACTTAAAATACGCTTCACACACCCGGCTTTTATTTTGTTAATGACTTCGTTGGACTGTAATAATTCACGCGAAATATTAAGGGGTAAATCGTTTGAATCAACAATACCTTTGACAAAACGCAGGTACATTGGCATAAAATGTTCGGCATCATCCATAATGAAAACACGCTTAACATAGAGTTTTAACCCGCGTTGCCCCTCGCGGTTCCAAAGATCAAAGGGTGCACGGGCTGGTATATACAATAGAGTGATGTATTCCAATTTACCTTCGACTTTATTGTGGACCCACGCTAATGGGTCTTCAAAATCGTGCGCAATGTGTTTATATAATTCTTTATATTCTTCGTCTTTAATTTTATCCTTCGGCAGCACCCACAAAGCGTTGGCGCGATTGACAACTTCTTCTTCGGCGGTTTCGTTTTTATCTTCATCGTCAGTACCAGTAGTTTTAATTTTTTTCATGACGATAGGCAATAAAATATGATCGGAATACTTGGTGATAATGGCGCGCAATCGCAAGGGATCAAGAAATTCTTCTTCACTTTCTTTCAGATGCAAAACAACTTCCGTGCCGCGCGTCGGTTTATCGATGTTTTTAAGGGTATATTCACCCTCTCCTGTCGATTCCCATTCCACCCCTTGCTCGGGTTTCATGCCAGCCCGTCGCGTGCGAACGACGACTCGATCAGCAACAATGAAAGCTGAATAAAACCCAACGCCAAATTGGCCGATCAATTGTGAGTTTTCCGCCTTCTTTTCGGCTAATAATTCTCGGAAGGCTCGCGTTCCTGATTTCGCTATCGTACCTAAATTTTCGATCACTTCTTCCCGGCTCATGCCAATTCCATTATCGCGAATGGTAATGGTGCGAGCGTTTTTATCGTAATCAATCCAAATTTTTAAGTCCGCATTATTTTCGTATAAAGCGGCATCGGAAAGTGCTTGGTAACGTAATTTATCGGCTGCATCAGAGGTGTTAGAAATTAACTCGCGAAGAAAAATTTCTTTGTTACTGTAAAGTGAGTGTGCTACCAATTGCAATAACTGCTTGGCTTCGGCTTCAAAGGATAGCGTTTCAACTTGGGGTTCTAAGGACATTGATGCAACTCCAGATTTGTAGGTTCTGATTCCCCTTATCTAGATATTGGGGGGGGGGGGGGAATTTCAAGGGTAACCTAAGTTACCTTTTATTTGAGTCAACAGGGCATCTCAATAATTCTGACTTTGAGGCTTGCGATCCAGTTATTTCCGCGCAGGCGGGGAAGCAAGGCGCGCCAAAGGCACGCTGCGCAACCTGTGCACTGGATTCCCGCCTGCAGAATGCCTAGGCGTCAACTTAAGCATAAACCCCTAATGGCTGTAAAGTTGATGCTTCTCT
>NZ_CAJRAM010000013.1 GCF_907164965.1 Coxiella endosymbiont of Ornithodoros maritimus | reverse complement strand
TCAAAGCCTTCGATTCTTTGTCTGTCGGTAGGCAGCCTACGCACGAAGATGACGGGCTTTTTTTAACTACTTGATATTCCCTCTTTACCTGGCTCCCTTAAGTTGACACCTAGGCGCGAAGGCAGGATAACGAGGGGGTTGGATGACAAGCGAGCAGTGGTGACGGTTTTCGTTTTTTTGTTTTTCTATTTGTGAGTAACGACATGCTCTCGCCTTATCTTTAAGGAGAAAAGCGATGCCAAAAAAAAAGGGGCGAATGCCCCCCTTTTTCGATTGAGTTAGCTTACATTAAGAATTTGTAACCAAGGCCTACGGTGAACAGATGAGTAACTGGCGCTACAAAACGCTTGGATGAAGCATTTCGATAGCCCGGTACGAAGGTGTACTGAGTATTCACAGACCAGTTAGGTGTGAAACAGTACTGAACACCAGCGGCAAACAGCGGGTTCCAAAATCTGGAACGTGAAACAAAAGCTGCCGGAATTTTATTGGTCGGCAGACCGACGTCAGCTTGATTGTAGATGTAAGCAACGCCTAATTTCCCGAAAACATAGGTATTTTCATAAACAGGCACGATTCCTTTCAATGTAGCATAAGCCATCCCGCTTTTAACTGTGTAAGTTCCTGTCGGGAGATTATCTACAACCCCAGTGCTTGTGCTTGTAGTTGTAAATTTCATTTTAGGCAGATAGAACCAACCTCCTTCAACGGTGAAGTACTGATTAAATTGATAACCGAGATCCGCAGCGAAAGTAAAGCCACCGTTGCCTCGAGAAGAACTTCCTAAAAGTTCAAGTTGTTTCAAGATACCTACAACAGTGCTTGCATCCCTACGCCACGGGCGGTATGCATAACCTAAGTTACCTTCAAGATAAACGCCCGCATAGCTGGAAGCAGGTACATAATCAGGACCACCCGCCAATGCAGCGGAAGTGACACCAACGCTAGCCATACTGAGAGTAGCAAGTGTTACTAGTTTTTTTACCGACATTAAATTTCCCCTGTTAATGATGAAAAGTTTCTGCAAAGAGCGGACATATTCTAATAGCAATTTCTCCCTCAATGCAACTTAAATTTAAGTTATTTTTATTTAAGATTGCAAATTTTTCATTTTCTAATTTTATCCAATTTAAAATTAAGAATCTAGTTTTTTAATTTTTAAATTTTAAGTTCAAAACTTACTGTTTTTTAAATACTTTTTTAAAGTTCAAGGATCTCTTTATCAAGAAAATGATTTTTAACAAAAAAATATCTCTATACATGACGAAAGCAGTTCAGTTGATGAAATAGTGAGAAAAGCTGCTGAG
>NZ_CAJRAM010000012.1 GCF_907164965.1 Coxiella endosymbiont of Ornithodoros maritimus | reverse complement strand
TCAACCCCTATAATCAATTGCTTCAATTAAAACAAACCTTTCCATTAATTCCGCCTGCTCAGAAGATAAATTCATCGCTTTCCTTCGTGTACGGGGAAAAAATATTCGAGTCGTGAATTTTTTAATTTTGAATTAATAAACCTACTTTTTCGCTGCTTTTTGCCTCCAAAAATTAATAATTTTATTGTATTTTTCAGTAACTTCTGTGAAAGCACCGGTTAAATAGGGCGGAAACATTAAACTTGGACGACTTTATCAGCTTCTTTCAACCAGCGGTTTAATAAGCGAGGAGTAAACTCCGAGTATCGCTGCAAAATTAAAAAAGCAGCCTTGCGAACAGCGGGTAGTAAATGCTGGTGTCGAACAACGTCAGCGATGCGAAAACAAAATAACCCTGATTGCCGCGCTCCTAACAATTCACCAGGACCGCGTAATTCTAAATCTTTTTGGGCCACCAAAAAACCGTCTTGTGTGTCACGCAACAAAGTCAGGCGAGCTCGTGCGTTTTTTGATAACGGTTCTTGATAGAGTAAAACGCAGTAGCTCTTTTGTTCTCCTCGCCTCACGCGGCCACGCAATTGATGAATTTGCGTTAAGCCTAAGCGCTCAGAATTTTCAATCACTATTAAACTCGCATTCGGCACATCAACGCCGACCTCGATCACTGTTGTCGCGACTAATAAATCAATATCGCCCTTTTTAAATGCCCCCATTATAATGTCTTTTTCCTCTTTCGTTAATCGGCCATGAATCAATCCTACACTTAAATTAGTGAATGATTGTTGTAGTTTTTTAAAAGTTGCTTCGGCCGTTTCGCATTGCAATACTTCGGAATCAGTAATTAACGTACATACCCAATAGACTTGCTTTCCCTGCTCGCAATTTTTTTTAATTCGCTCGATGACTTTATATCGACGGGAATTTGATATTAAAACCGTTGTTATTGGTTTTCGTCCCGACGGCTGTTCATCGATGATCGAAAAATCAAGATCCGCATAAGCCGTCATCGCTAATGTGCGCGGAATTGGAGTCGCAGTCATAATTAATTGATGGGGATGATAATTAGGCGTTGCTTTTTCTTTGAGTGCCAATCGTTGATGCACGCCAAAACGGTGTTGCTCATCAATGACAATGAGCGCCAATTGCTGAAAAGTCACAGCTACTTGAAAAAGCGCATGAGTGCCAATAATCACTGATAACTGGCCGCTTGCTATTTCTTGCAGCGTTTTTTCCCGTGCTGAAGCCGTCAAACTCCCGGCTAACCAACCGACGCTAATTCCCAACGGAGAAAACCAACGTTGAAAAACTTGGTAGTGTTGTTCCACTAATAATTCGGTAGGCGCCATTATTGCACTTTGATAGCCGTTTTCTACGGCTTTGAGGATGCCCATTGCAGCCATAATCGTTTTTCCCGAACCAACATCGCCTTGCAAAAGACGTAACATGGGTTTAGGTTTAGAAAGGTCTTGATTAATTTCCCCAATTACCCGTTTTTGAGCTGATGTTAATTCAAACGTTAATGCATGTTTTAATTTTTCTTGCCAATTATTTTTAATTAAAACAGGCGCTGGCTGCGTTCTTATTAACAAACGCCATTGTTGCAAACCGAGTTGTTGCGCTACTAATTCTTCAAAAGCCAACCGCTGTTGCGATGGATGCTTACTGACTTGCAATAAATCTACAGGGGCGTTGTGTGGAGGTGAATGAACGTAAAGTAATGCTTCAGTTAACGTCGGCAACTGAAGCGAAGTTCGTATTTCCTCCGGCAATAGTTCTTCAACAAAATTAGGGTATTTCAAATAATTCAATGATTGATTGATTAAATGGCGCCACTTCGCTTGTGATAATCTTTTTGTTGTCGGATAAATGGGGGTGAGACGATCTTCTGGAATAAGCGGCGTCGATTCGTCCACAATTCGGTATTCCGGATGAATCATTTCCAAACGTCCTTGATAATTTCGTCGAACGTTGCCAAAACAATGCACGCGCAAACCCATCTTTAATTGTCGTTGTTGTTGGTAATTAAAATGATAAAACCGTAAAATTAACGACCCGGTTCCATCGCTTATTGAGCACATTAAATTTCGGCGGCCACCATACGTAATGGTTGCCAGTTGAATTTTTCCTTCAACAACGACTTGATCGCCGTGGCGTATAGCACCGATGGCTGTCACTCGAGTACGATCTTGGTAACGCGAAGGTAAATGAAATAAAAGATCCTGGATGGTGTGAATATTTAAATTTGCCAATAATTCACGCGTGGTTGACCCAACCCGTTTAAGGGCGGTGACTGGAGAGGTTGAAATCCTTCGCTCAGTCTTATCCTGAACCACGGGAGTGCGGGATAACATTTTTTCACTCTCCCAATACCATCACAGCGTCTATTTCAATTAACGCATTTTTCGGTAATCGCTTAACGGCGATGACAGCACGAGCAGGATAAGGCTCCTCGTAATAGTGTTTCATCACTTCATTAACTAAATGGAAATTTTCCATGTCTGTTAAATAAATGGTTAATTTTACAATTTGAGCTAAGCTGCCTCCAGCGGCTTCGGCAATCGCAGCAATGTTTTTAAAAACCCGATGAACATGGTCTTTAAAATCACCGCTAATTATTTCCATCGTCTCCGGTTCCAGGGGGATTTGCCCCGAAAAATAAACGGTATTGCCCGCTTTTACAGCTTGCGAGTAGGTCCCGATTGCATGAGGGGCTTTGTTTGTACCAATTATTTGTTTCATTACCACTCCCCAGTTAATAGTGTTGTAGAAAATTAGTTTAGGGCCTCTTCTTAGAATCCTCACCGCTGACGGCGGATGCTAAGCGAGGGGTTAGTCAAAACGGCGTATAATTCTTACTAATTGTTTCACCTGACGCAAACGTCGTAGCACTTTGGATAAATGTTTGCGGTTGCGAACAACAATGCGAAACGTAACAATATAGTGCAATCCTTCGCGTTCTTCTACTTTAATATCCTCAATGTTGGCATCGGCTTCTGCAATGGCTAATGTTAGCATAGCCCATGCCCCACGTTCATTAACCACTTGAACGCGAACCAACGCTGGAAATCCCGCTCTAACCTGTTCGGACCATCGAAGCGGCATAAAACGATCCGGGTGGCGGCGCAGTTTTGCAATAGACGGACACCGCTCCACATGAACGACAATCCCTTTGCCCACATCAATGATGCCTACGATGGGATCACCGGGAACAGGGTAGCAGCAGGTTGCGAAACTCACTACTAATCCTTCGGTCCCTTTAATAATTAATGGTGTTTTCTCTACCGGCCTCATGTCGGTTTCCGCTTCAGCTTCTTCAGCTACTGCTGCAATGCGTTTGGCTACTAATGCAGCCATCCGATTGCCTAAGCCAATTTCTTCCAATAAATCATCTAAGGATTTTAATTGCATTTCTTTTAATGTGTAATTGATAACCGGTTGCGATAATTTTTTTAAAGAAAGGGAATAATTTCCCAACGCTTTTTTCAATAATTGTTTTCCTAAAGCAATGGATTCGGTTCGTCGCTGTGATTTCAAAAAGTGACGAATGCTACCCCTGGCCTTACTGGTTACCACAAAATCTAACCACGCAGGATTCGGACGACCGCTGGAAGAAGTAATCACTCCCACCGTTTGGCCATTCACTAGCGGTGTTGAGAGAGGGGCCAGGTACCGGTCAATTTTAACAGCAAGACAGTTGTTGCCTACATCGGTGTGAACCGCATAGGCAAAGTCTATTGCTGTTGCGCCAGCAGGCAGTTCCATAATTTCACCACGGGGGGTGAAGACGTAAACCTCGTCAGGGAATAAATCCATCTTCACGTTTTCTATAAATTCCAGAGGATTTGCGGCACCCTCCTGTAATTCCAGCAAATTTTTCACCCATGCTTTGGTACGCACTTGCGATTCGGTGATGGGCGCACCCGTCGTTTTATAAAGCCAGTGCGCGGCAATACCTTTTGTTGCGATGCGATCCATCTCCGTTGTACGGATTTGTACTTCGACAGGAAGTCCGTAAGGGCCGAATAAAGTGGTGTGTAATGACTGATAGCCGTTCGCTTTCGGGATGGCGATATAATCTTTGAACCGTTCAGGAACGGGCTTAAATAAGCCATGAATAATACCCAAGGCCCGGTAACACGAGTCAATGTCTTCAACAATAACGCGAAAGGCATACACATCCATAATTTCATTAAATGGGATATGTTTATTTCGCATTTTGCGATAAATACTGTATAAATGCTTTTCTCGCCCCGTAATACAGTAAGAAGGTAAATGACTTTGATTTAATCCCGCGTTCAGCGTTTTTTCAATTAAGGCCAAAATTTTCCTTCGATTACCACGCGTTTGCCGAACGGCATCTTTTAAAGCACGATGACGCAGCGGATAAATGGCAGCAAAACTCAGTTCTTCTAATTCAACGGAGAATTCCCGCATGCCTAAGCGTTTTCCGATCGGGGCAAAAATATCTAACGTTTCTCGTGCAATTCGTCGCCGCTTTTGTGAATGTAATGAGTCAAGCGTGCGCATGTTATGTAACCGATCGGCCAATTTGACGATGATAACGCGGATATCGCGCGCCATAGCCAACACCATTTTCCGAAAACTCTCAGCTTGAGCTTCAGCGCGGCTCACAAATTCAATTTGCGTCAATTTACTGACCCCGTCCACTAGTTCAGCCACTTCTTCACCAAATTTCTCAACGATCGCTTTTTTTTCGACAGGGGTATCTTCAATGACATCGTGCAGTAAAGCGGCCATGATCGTCTGATAATCCATTTTTAAGTCCGCTAAAATACCCGCGACTGCCACTGGATGATTGATGTAAGGTTCTCCGGTACAACGTTTTTGGGCTCGATGAGCACTGAAGGCCATTAAATAGGCTTGGCGGATGGATTCGACTTGCTCGCCGTTGAGATAACCCAGTTTTTCACATAATTTTTTGAAGAGGCGCAAAAGCCTACCCTCGGAATTTAATTGTACAACGCTTCGCTGAGGCGTTTCTGAGGTTATACTTCACTATCTTTCTGGGAAGCTACCGCTTTATTCATTTTTGCTGTTTCAGCGAGAACATTACGGTCAAGGTCAACTTCTTCCGTTTCCTGCTCTTGTCCTTCTCGAGTGACGTCGTAGCCGGCTGCTATTTCACGAAGCGCAAGGACAGCGGGTTTATCATTATCTCTGGGAACCATCGGTTCTGCCCCACCTAATTCTAAAATATGAGCTCGCTTTGCTGCTTTCAGGACTAAATCAAAGCGATTTTCGACATGTTCGAGACAATCTTCAACCGTTACGCGTGCCATGAGGACCTCATTATTTTTTAAAATCTGCTTAGCCCCCCGCGGCTTGTCCGCGGAATGGCAGCTTAAGCAAACTTTGATTTTACTGCTTTTCCACTGATTCCGCCAACAAGCGAGATAGCTTTTTTTCTTGAACGTCCCTTTGTAGGCGTTCAGCGCTAATAATATGAATCAAATTCTGAACGGCTTGATTAAAATTATCGTTAATGACAAGGTAATCAAATTCCTTGTAATACCCCATTTCCTCTCGCGCCAACGCTAAACGCTGTTCGATGATCGCTGCGTCATCTTGGCGGCGTTTAATCAATCGTTCCCGCAACGCTTCAATGGAAGGAGGCAAGATGAAAATAGACAACGCTGGAGGAAACAATTCTCGGATTTGGCGAGCCCCCTGCCAATCGATTTCTAACAAAACGTCCCTACCAGCCTTTAATTGACGCAGCACCCAGTCTTTCTGCGTTCCATAGTGGCGTTCATAAATAGTGGCATATTCAAGAAAAGCGCCTTCTTTTACCATTGCCTGGAAACGAGTTTCATCAATAAAAAAATAATCAACGCCTTCCTGATCGCCCGGGCGTTTCGGTCGCGTAGTATGCGAAATGGATATTTTGATCTCAGCTAATGTTTTAACAAGCGCACGAACCAAGCTGGTTTTCCCAGCACCTGAAGGCGCTGAAATAATAAATAAATTAGCCTTATTCAATGTTTTGCACCTGTTCTCGCATTTGTTCAATTTGCACTTTTAAATCTACCACTACTCGAGAAACATTGGCGTCCAGTGATTTATTTCCTAAGGTGTTGGCCTCTCGGTTTAGTTCTTGCATTAAAAAATCCAGTCTTCGTCCGACGGTACCTCCTTCAACTAAAACACGTTTCACTTCAAGCAGGTGCGCTTCTAGGCGTTGTAATTCTTCGGCGACATCACTTTTTTGTGCCAACCAGAGCATCTCTTGTTCCAAGCGTTCTTTATTTAACGCGAGGGATAATTTTTCAAAGCACGCTATCATTTTCTCGCGTCCCGCTTGATGCAAAGCAGGCAGTCGTTTCTTGATAATGGCGATTTTCCCTTTCAGGTTGTTCAGACGTTCTTCAATAAATAGTTTAAGTGCCTCACCTTCGCGACGCCGTATATCCATACAATCGGTTAATGCCGAATTTAATAAAGTGAATACAGCCTTTCCGATAGTATCTGCATCTACCTGAGTTTCCTTGGTTTGCAATATCCCGGGCCAGGAGAGCACATCGATGGCATTGATTGTCGCTGATGGGAAGTAGGAGATGACCGTCTCACTCGCTTTGGCCAAGCCTTCAGTCAGCACTTGATTGACATTCATTTCAAACGGCACGTCCCATCCAGGCTGAAACCGTAAAGCGGCTTCAACTTTGCCTCGGCTCAAAACCTTTTGGATGGCCTCTCGGGAAGCCTGTTCAAATTCACGCAAAAAGTCCGGCAAACGCAGTGTAATTTCCAGATAGCGGTGATTGACAGTGCGGATCTCCCACGTCAATAAACCCCATCTTGCTTCATGAGACTGACGAGAGAAAGAGGTCATACTGGCAATCATAAATTCCTGTATTGCTAAACGATCGATGCTGCACATAATAACATAGGAAGTTAAAGAAGGTTTGATGCCACTGTCTATTTTGTTTATATTGGGTGCCGCTTATCTCGCACAGAATGTTCCATACTAATCCATAGAGGTGATCATGCGTCCTAGCAAACGAGCAGCGAATGAATTACGGCCACTGAGTTTTACTACTCAATTTACCCGTTATGCAGAAGGGTCGATATTAGTCACATTGGGAAACACTAAAGTCATATGCAATGCAAGTATCGTGGAAGGCGTGCCGCGGTTTCTTAAAAATACTGAACAAGGCTGGTTAACAGCAGAATACGGCATGTTACCCCGTTCTACTCACAGCCGCATGGACCGAGAAGCCTCTCGCGGTAAACAAAGCGGTCGAACGGTGGAAATTCAACGCTTAATTGGTCGGTCGCTACGAGCCGCTTTAGATTTAAAGCTACTCGGGCCTTATACTATTACTATTGACTGCGATGTCATCCAAGCGGACGGAGGAACACGCACCGCTGCCATTAATGGTAGTTGTATTGCCATGATCGAAGCGTTGCGCCACTTGCAACGTAAAGGAATTTTACAAACTGATCCACTTAAACATAAAGTCGCTGCTGTTTCTGTGGGTATTTACAAGGGTGTCCCCGTACTTGATTTGGATTATGCAGAAGACTCCAACGCGCATACGGATATGAACATAGTGATGACAGACAATGATGCTTTTATTGAAATCCAAGGCACAGCCGAAGGGGATGCTTTTCATGCCAAAGAGCTGGATGCGCTGATTAATCTTGCACGACATGGCATCAAACAGATTATCGAAAAACAACAGGAAGCGTTAAGCCAATGAAAAATGGAAGGCCGATTGGCGTTTTCGATTCAGGGATGGGCGGCTTAACTGTTTTGCGTGAGCTCGTTAATCATTTGCCCAACGAATCCTACGTTTACCTTGGCGATACCGCACGATTGCCCTATGGCACTAAAAGCCCTGAAACTGTCTCGCGTTACGCCACTCAAATGGCATCTATTCTCGTTGTTCAAAATATCAAACTATTAGTTGTCGCTTGTAATACCGCCTCAACTGCAGCGCTTCCCCAGCTCCAACAACAATTCCCCCACATTCCAATCATCGGCGTTGTGGAACCAGGCGCGAGGGCTGCCGTTGTTGCGACAAAAAACAATAAAGTGGCGCTGTTAGGAACGGAAACGACGATTCAATCGGGGATTTATCAAGACACGCTTCGAGCATTGAGCCCTCAAATTGAAATTACCACTCAAACTTGTAGTTTATTCGTGGCATTAGCCGAAGAAGGCTGTACAAACGACGAAATCGCTTTACTGGTCGCTAAAAAATACTTGGAGCCTATTACTAACGGTTATCATCAATGCGACTCTGTTATTTTAGGTTGCACGCATTTCCCCGTTCTTATGGAACCATTAGCCGCCATTTTGGGCGACCAAATAAACATCATCAATTCAGCAAAAGCAACGGCAACTGAAGTGCAATCCATTCTACAAAAAACCAACCCCACTCCTCTCGATCATCCCCCCACCTTATCCTTCCTCGTCACCGACTCTCCTGAGCGGTTTATTCGCGTCGGCGAAATTTTCTTCGGCCGAGGGATCGATGCTAAGAAGGTTCATTTGATTGATGGCCAGCACTCACAGTCCTTCAAAACTCCCTAACAATTTAATTAGAATCCCTTTTATGAAAGAGTTTTTTTTAAAAAATTACTTTATTACCCTCGTCCTTTCCGCGCAGGCGCCTAGAGCTCAACTTAAGGGGGCGAGGTAAAGAGGGAATATCAAGTAGTTGAAAAAATGTCTGTCGTTTCCGTGCGTAGGCTGCCTACCGACAGACAAAGAATCGA
>NZ_CAJRAM010000011.1 GCF_907164965.1 Coxiella endosymbiont of Ornithodoros maritimus | reverse complement strand
AGAGAAGCATCAACTTTACAGCCATTAGGGGTTTATGCTTAAGTTGACGCCTAGGCGTCCCCGCGGGAATGACGGTTAACAATAAAATCTTTTTATAAATCTTCCCATTCTAGATTATTTTTTCCTATTGGCCTTGTGCTGTCTTAATATGTAGTACTATTTTTCCCCAGATGTTGGGTCACAATGTTTAATTAAAAAAAGGGGTAATATCTAACGTTAAAGAAACTATCGATTTATGCCTTTCAAAGATAGAGGAAGGCGAAAATATTTAGTCGGAAATTTCTCTATCATAATCTATAATCAACGGCGCATGATCCGAAAATCGTTCGTCTTTGTAGATTCTTTCTGATTTTACGCTATTTTTTAAATCTGACGTTATCACTTGATAATCAATACGCCACCCAACATTCTTCTCCCAAGCGCAGCCGCGGCTGGACCACCACGTGTATTGATCCCGCTTTTGATTAACCACCCGGAAGGCATCGACCAACTCTATTTTCGTAAAGACTTCATCTAACCAGGCGCGTTCTTCTGGCAAACAACCAGAATGTTTTTGATTACTTTTAAAATTTTTAATATCAATCTCTTTACGAACGATATTCCAATCGCCGCAAATAATGAAAGATCGTTTTGAATGAACGATATTTTTTAATCTTTTCATATAACGATCCATGAAATCAAATTTAATTTTTTGGCGATGTTCACCAGTGCTACCTGAAGGCATATATAACGACGCAACACTTAACGAGCCAAAATCAGCCTGAATATAACGCCCCTCCTTGTCGGCATGTTCCCAGCCTAATCGGGTGGTCACTTGATCGGGTTTTTCGCGACAATAAATACCAACACCACTGTAACCGCTCTTTTCCGCATCGTGGTAATAACAATAATATCCTTTAGGGTAAAATTGATCCCCATTGGGGATTTCAAGGCAAGCTTTTGTTTCTTGTAAACAAACAATATCCGCTTTCTGTCGTTTTAACCAATCAAAAAACCCTCGGCGAGCAGCCGCACGAATACCATTTAAGTTTAAAGTGATAACACGCATAAAAATCTTCTTTTTTTAGTATTTAAGTTGTGCAACAATGACTTTATGAATCAAGCCACAGAAATAGCAAAGTTACTATTTAATATCAAGGCAGTCACTTTAAATTTACATGAACCTTATCGCTATACCTCAGGCATTTTGTCCCCCATTTATTGTGACAATCGTTTAATTATTTCCCACCCTGAAAAACGAAAAGTGATTATCGAAGCTTTTCTTCAACTCATTGAAAAAAATCATTTATCGTTTGACGTCATAGCAGGTACCGCGACTGCCGGCATCCCGCACACCGCCTGGATTGCGGATCGGCTCAATCTCCCCATGATTTATGTTCGCGCTAAAGCCAAGACTCACGGTAAACAAAATCAAATCGAAGGTCGGATCCGAAAAGGTCAGCGGACGCTGATTGTGGAAGATTTAATTAGTACTGGAAAAAGCGCCTTGGCGGTCAGTTTGGCTTTACGAGAAAAAGGAGTGACAATAACCGACTGCATTGCGATTTTTTCTTATCAATTGCCACAAGCGCAGAAAAATTTTTCGGATGCCAATATCAACTGTCATGCACTTTCTCATTTTGATGCCTTAATCGAAATGGCAGTTGATGAAGGTTACATTGATGAAATAGAAAAACAAAAAGCTTTAGCGTGGAATAAAGATCCCGAACACTGGCAACCTTGAGGTACAAGCGACACATGAAAGCGAAGGAAGAAGCACAGGATATAGATTCTGCCATTTAATATTTTCGAAAATCTCGAGAGGCTAATCTCGTTGATCTGGCAAACGCCTTTATTGAAGTCTATAATCTAGAGGATATCTCATCAACCGCTTTAATTGCCTGGGAAATAAGGGAGTTTTTTTAATGATAAAGCACATGAGGACTACGTAAATTATTTTAACTATATTTCAGTTATCTGATGACACTCCGGAGAAAAGTTATTTATTAGGGATGGCTTATTTTCTTGGCGTAGGAGTTAAACAAAATACCGGTCGAGCTAAATTTTTCTGAGAAAAGCGACCAAAGCAGGAGAACCTAACGCCACAGTTGAGCTTTTCGAAATTTATTCAGAAGAGAGGGAAAAGGATCAGGTTCAAATATACTTTAATCAAGGGATCGAAAAAAATCGTCCTCGTGCACAATGGCTTGCCGCTAATCACTCTCTCGAAAAAACAGAACTAGAAAATGCTAAAACGCTCTTCCAAAAAGCCGCTATCAAGGTATGCCGTTAGCCAAACACAATCTGTTTCTTTATCAACGCCAGAATCTAACACCGCTTTTCGAACCTGTGCAAGCAAGCTCAGTAGAAGTATTAGCAAAGCTTAGTTGCGGTATGTGGAAATAAAAATCAAAGAAGCTAAGCAATGTTACGAAGCGGTATTATTCACAAATAATCCACCACGCCATCATCTACCGCTTTGCTTGCTTCCTTGAGCACGAGAATTACTCTAAGGATGCGTGGGGCCTTTTTTTACTACTGCCTGAATGGACCGAAACCGCTTCTTTACTACTCTTTCTGGTATTTTCCAGTATTGCTTATATGTTTTATGAAAAGCGGATCAGTCAAGAATCAAGTCTGCACTCCATGGTTTATTATGGAAAAGCCATTGAATACTGTATAAAAGCTATCGAAAATGAACGATTCGAAGCACTTAACAAGCTCGAAGAAATATTCACTTGGGTTCCAAAAATATTTAATTTAAGTGATTGGAACTATTTTTACGACGCTATCCTCAATAAAGGTCTGCTAGAAGATAATACTACGCTATTACCCTTGGCAATTAAACATTGCGATTCGCTTAAAAATTATTTAATGTCAAATTATAAATCCCTATCTCTTGAAAATTAAGAGTAAATTAAGGCTGGCCTTGGAGATAGCCAATACCCTCTTGGGAGATGAAATAAGAGAAAAAACTCAACGCTTTGGTAAACTGGTTGAGCGCACGAGAAAATCGTGAAGAAAATCTAAGCTTCATAAAAAATGTTATGAACAATATCACTCCCAGTCGCCTATCAATAAAGACTATTTCAAAAGGAGTAAATCTGAAGACACTCTTAGGCGAGAGAAGGAACAGGAACAAAAACACTCTCAAGAATCCTTTACTCTATATTAAAAGGGCAACTCCAACGCATTATCAATCATCCACAACTGCGTTCGAAAGATTTCCTGAATACGCTTCAGTTTTTCTTCTGTATCAGCCTCGAAACGTAAAATTAAATAAGGCGAAGTGTTCGAAGGTCGAATTAACCCCCAGCCATCTTCAAATTCAACGCGCAACCCATCAATTGTAATAAGTTTTGCGTTTCCAAAATCAGCTTTTTTCAATAACCCTTGCATAAAGGGTTGTTTTTTTTCTTCGGTCATTGGCAATTTTAATTCTGGCGTGTTGACGCTATTGGGCAACTCCGCAAAAATCTCACTCGTCCGTTGATTAGTCTGAGAGATAATTCGTAATAAACGCGCTCCCACGTAAATGCCATCATCGAAACCAAACCATTTATCTTTAAAAAAGATATGTCCACTCATTTCTCCGGCCAACGGTGCGCCGATTTCAAAAAGCTTAGCTCTTAAAATAGAATGCCCTGTTCCCCACATGACCGGATTGCCGCCGTATTTTTTTATTATTTCGGCTAAGGAACGCGAACATTTGACGTCAAAAATAATATCAGAACCCGGTAAACGAGATAATACGTCCATTGAAAATAACATCATTTGACGATCGGGCCAGATAATTTCTCCTTTATCCGTCACAATACCTAAACGATCCGCATCGCCATCAAAAGCCAGCCCAAGGTCGGCTTGCGCTTCTTTCACCTTATGGATTAAATCCGTTAAATTGGTGGGAATAGTAGGGTCAGGATGATGATTAGGAAAATAGCCATCCAACTCACAAAATAACTCCACCACTTCACACCCTAGCTTCCGATATAACGCCGGCGCCACTTTGCCGGCAATCCCATTGCCACAGTCTACGACCACTTTCAACGGGCGGTCTAATTGAACATGCTTGGTGACATAAGATTCATAATCTTCGATGATCTCCACACCAACCACTGCTCCATGGCCTTTAACAAAGCGTCCTTCGAGAATACGCGTTCGAATGGCCGCAATCTCCTCTGACCTCAATGTTTTTCCATTCAGAACAATTTTAAAACCATTGTGGTGCCCCGGATTATGACTCGCTGTGACCATCACGCCGGAATTGGTTTCTAAACGATTCGTTGCAAAGTAAACCAGCGGCGTTGGCACTAAACCAACATTAAGCACCACCAGGCCGGTCTCACACAATCCCTGAAGCAAAGCAGCGGTTAATTTAGGACCTGATAAACGCCCATCGCGACCCACAACAATCGCTTTTTGCCCCTGTTCGCGTGCTTCGCTGCCGATCGAAAGGCCAATGGCATAAGCCAATCCCGGTGTTAGTGCCTCCGGGATGACAGGACCGCGAATATCGTAAGCTCTAAAAAGTTCCGCCGGCGCTTCATCGGGGAGACTCAACTGATTAATTTCGTCCTGAGCTGCCAAAACCACCCACTCCTCGTTCGGTAAGTTCAAATTCTTCCACCACCGCAAATTGCGCCTTCAAGACAGGGAGAACGACTAACTGAGCAATTCGGTCGCCCGGCTCGATGGTATAGGATTCTTTACCCCGATTCCAACAAGAAACCACCAGCGATCCTTGATAATCCGAATCAATGAGCCCCACTAAATTGCCCAATACAATCCCATGTTTATGCCCCAATCCCGAACGAGGCAATATAGTCGCCGCTACATTGGAATGGCCTAAATAAATTGCCAATCCTGTGCTAATTAGACAAGTTTCGCCAGGTTCTATCTTAAGCGGCTCATCCAAGCAGGCGCGCAGATCTAAACCCGCGGAACCCGTGGTGGCGTAAGCAGGCAGTGGAAACTCACTTCCTAGGCGTTTATCTAAAATTTTTAATTGAACGAAATATGTCATGGTGCTCCTTCCTCCTGTAAGATACAAAATGTAACGCTTAACACTTCGGCAAACAAGCTATTTACTACCTTCTGCAAAAGTAACCTAATGAAAAGTGCCCCTCCTTAAAGAGGGCGTTATAATGCGCCAACATAGAGTTTCTATTTTTAAAAAAAGGAGCAGGGCCATGAAAGATATTAAAATACTTGGTGTTGGTATTTATTGCAAAAGGGGTTTTTCAACTGTGTGGGATTGATGAGTGGGGTAAGGTGATCCACACGAGAGGGGTTAGGCGCTCAATATGTGCCCACTGTGGCAAGGCCTTAAGGTGGCTTGTGTGGTTGATAGAAGCGTGTGGAGGCGCGAACCATTGGTATCGGGTTCATGGG
>NZ_CAJRAM010000010.1 GCF_907164965.1 Coxiella endosymbiont of Ornithodoros maritimus | reverse complement strand
CCCATGAACCCGATACCAATGGTTCGCGCCTCCACACGCTTCTATCAACCACACAAGCCACCTTAAGGCCTTGCCACAGTGGACACATATTGAGCGCCTAACCCCTCTCGTGTGGATCACCTTACCCCACTCATCAATCCCACACAGTTGAAAAACCCCTTTTGCAATAAATACCAACACCAAGTATTTTAATATCTTTCATGGCCCTGCTCCTTTTTTTAAAAATAGAAACTCTATGTTGGCGCATTATAACGCCCTCTTTAAGGAGGGGCACTTTTCATTAGGTTATTCTCTTGAATTCGGAACAGATTTTAAACTTTCACACCTAAAATAGCTCTTAGATGTTCCTAAGAAGGATCACTGATGCATCTCGAGCAATTAGAAGAGAGAGCTTTAGAACAGCGCTTAAGCGAGGTTCAAAGGCTTATGGAAGACTGAAACTGCTCGTGGAAAGGCTGTATACTTGTATATAGATTGGATTTGAGGCTTCCCCATCCAGCTAAAGGTTTTTTTGACAAGCACGGGGTGAATGGGTAGAGGATTTACTCGCTGACAATCCAGAAAATCTACGTGAGGTTATCGAGAATTTGAAAGGAATGACGAATTTGTTAGAGTATCCCGCTTGTATTATCTCATGCTTCGCCTGCTGTTGTATGACACTAGGGAGCGCGCGGCTGTAGATGCCCATGATTGAATTGGCTGTCACCACCTCCTCCACCTCCTGGGCTATATCAAAACGGATATCGATAAGTGCATACGCGAATGCAGGCACGGGAATTAGTGGTTTTGTCTTTTCGGATTGCATGAGCGAAAAGCTGAAAGATGAGATAATAGAGCTTACTGAAGAGCTGGAGGTATTCTAAAGAGCCGCCTGTTAGATCAGCCTATGGATCAAAAGAGAATAAAATTAAGAGAATGGCGTTCTTGTTGGGCTCTTTAGACAAGAATGAAGATGCACCCATTTAGCGATCGTTTTTCAAACATCCCAGTTACGAAAAAAATATACTCTCTGAAATTTTCGCTTGCTTGCCCCCAAAGAAAGAGAAGTAGCCTCCTTTCCTGTACCAAACCTCCACACCTAGCCCACCTAGCCCTGATAGAAGATAATGCCAGCCACCCCCCCCTTATTAGCCCTTCCAACCTTATACCCCTTATCAAAAAGTTCAACGGAATTAAGAATTAGGCTTATCATGGCGACTTTTATAGAGTATAATGACCCTTCTGATCAAGGATTTTACATGTACGCAAAAGAACGAAACGCCGTAACCTCACTGGCGGTTATTATGTCATTTCGGATGTTAGGACTCTTTATGCTCCTGCCGGTGTTTGCCTTGTACGTGAATCGCATACCTTATGCAACGCCGGCGCTCATTGGTGTGGCTATTGGCGTTTATGGATTTATGCAAGCTTTTTTTCAAATCCCTTTTGGAATGCTGTCCGATCGTATTGGTCGCAAACCCATTATCGCTGGGGGATTACTGTTACTGGGCGTTGGAAGCTCGATTGCAGCGTTTTCTCATTCTATTTACGGGATTATTTTTGGCCGTGCGCTCCAAGGTGCGGGGGCCATCGGCAGTACAGTATTAGCCATGATTGCAGATCTAACGCGGGATGAGGAACGCAGTAAAGCTATGGCTCTGGTGGGTATGACTATTGGGTTCTCATTTGCTGTTGCGATAATTCTTGGACCTATTATTAACGCCTGGTTTCACTTGGAGGGCATTTTTTGGGCAACGCTTGCTTTTGCTATCCTAGGACTTATTCTTCTTTTTACGGTGGTTCCTACCCCTCCACAGACATTGGCTCATCCTGAGGTAGAGTCCGAACAAAGTTATGTTAAAAATGTCCTGCGAAATACTCAGCTTTTACGACTTGATTTTGGCATTTTTTCATTGCACTGCATTCTAACGGCCATGTTCATCGGGATTCCCATTATGTTAAGCCAACGATTGAATTTAACAGAACACGGCCAAGTTTTACTTTACTTAATTATTATGGCGCTGGCATTTATTGCCATGATACCACTTATCATCGTGGCGGAAAAAAAGCGGCAATTAAAGCCTTTTTTTATTATTTCCATCTTGCTTCTAATCGCCTGCCAACTATCGCTACTGTTTTTTCACCGCTCGGTCATACAAATCGGGATTCCCCTGTTTGTGTTTTTCACCGCTTTTACACTGCTAGAAGCTTCCTTGCCTTCGTGGATTTCTAAAATTGCTCCAATTCGCCATAAGGGAACCGCCATGGGCATTTACTCTTCCGCTCAATTCTTTGGCATCTTTATCGGCGGCACTGTCGGAGGTTGGGTGTTCGGTCACTTCCATCTAGCTGCTCTTTTCTTTTTTTGCGCCGCCATCGGGTTTATTTGGTTATTGGTTGCTTTAACCATGCAACACCCTCCTTATTTTTCAACGGTTATCGTAAAAATGGATAATTATTTGGAGCAAAATTTAGATCAGCTTGATAAAAGCATTTCTAAAATTTCCGGTGTCGCTGAAACTGCGATTTTACACCATGAAAATTTAATTTATTTTAAAATCGATAAAAAAATAATTAGTGAAGACGAATTGCGAAAATGGATCAGAGAGTAACCTAAAGACCAATAAGAATTAACAGGGCGTTAATTCGGAATTAAGAAACTAGAGAATTTAGGAGATTGTAAATGGCTAGAGGTGTAAATAAAGTTATTTTAATTGGAAACTTAGGTCAAGATCCAGAAGTGCGTTATACCCCAAACGGAAATGCGGTGGCAAGCGTAACGTTAGCAACTAGCAGCACGTGGCGCGATAAGCAAACGGGTGAATTACAAGAACGTACGGAATGGCACCGCATTGCTTTCTTTAATCGTTTAGCCGAAATTGTCGGTGAGTACTTGCGAAAAGGCTCGAAAATCTACATAGAAGGCAGTTTGCGAACGCGCAAATGGCAAGATAAAAACGGAGTCGATCGCTATACCACTGAAATTATTGCCAACGAGATGCATATGCTCGACCATCGCGGCGGCGGTAATACTAGGAATTATGGTAATCATTCAGAAGGCTTTGTGTCAAATAAACAAAGCGCACCAACGAGCAGCCAAACCCCAACCGCTGGAGACGACAGTTCGATGGCCGATTTTGATGATGATATTCCATTTTAATAGCATCACTGTCACTCCGGGTTTTTCGGAGTGACAGCTATCGAAGGAATAACCTTCTCAATTTCAACGTCTCTCTCATAATCGATACCGTTTAAACCAAAACCAAAAAGTTTATAAAAATCCTTGCGATAACCAGCAATATCAGAAAGCGTCTCTACGTTGTCACTGTTAATGCATTCCCATAACCATTTAATTTCTGCTTGCACATCTTCACGCATTTCCCAATCATCAATTCGGATACGACCTTCTGAATCTGTGGGAATGTTCTGATTGGAGTATAAGCGTTGCTTGAATAAACGCCACATTTGTTCGATACAGCCTTCATGAATATTTTTCTCTTTCATAATTTTATAAAGCAATGAAATATATAAAGGGACCACTGGAATTGCTGCGCTGGCTTGCGTTACTAAGGCTTCATTTACGGAAATCAGGGCTTGACCGCTTAGCACCGACTGTAATTGACTGTCTAACTCTTTAGCTGTTTTTTCTAGGTGGAGCTTTGCTCTTCCTATCGTTCCGTTGCGGTAAACGGCGTGAGTGAGTTCAGGGCCAATATAAGTAAAAGCTACCGTTTTAACCCCTTCCGCCAAGCAATTATGTTTGAACAACGCATTAATCCACAAAGCCCAGTCATCACCGCCCATAACCGCTTCGGTATCTCTGATTTCCTTTTCTGTTGCCGGTTCAATCGAAAGTAGACTGACTTCACCCGTCATGACATCAACGGTTTTATTGTGATACGTCTGCCCAATAGGCTTTAACACTGAATTAAAAATTTCGCCCGTATGGGGATGAACGCGACGGGGCGAAGCAATGCTATATATCACGAGATCAACGCCGCCCTGCCAATCCTTTTGAATCAAATCGATGGTTTGTTGTTTGATTTCATCCGAAAAAGCATCACCATTAATGCTTTTGGCATAGAGACCGGCGGCAAGAGCGGTCCCCTCAAAAGCTGCAGTATTGTACCAGCCGGGAGAAGCGGTGTGTTTCCCACTAGCCGGTCTTTCAAAAAAAACACCGATGGTCTTGGCGCCCACGCTGAAAGCCGCCACGATACGGCTGGCAAGTCCAAAGCCGGTTGAGGCACCAATAATTAAAACTTTTTTGAGGGCGCCCGTAAGCGAAGGCCGTTGTTTAGCATAATTAACCCATTCGCCAACGTGTCTAGCACAACCCTCTGGATGTGCAGTGGTACAAATAAAACCACGAACTTTCGGTTGAACAATCATGCAATCATCTCCCTCACTCTATTTGCCCGCAGGCTTAATATTAAGAGAATGCTACTTTAACAGTTTCTTACTACTTTTAAAATCAGGAGAGAACCGTTTTTGGTAATCGCACTCTTCAGCAGTCTTCTAGCGCGCTGAGCGTAGAGAATTTATTTGAGACACTTGTGTTGTTGCTCCTTCTGTAGGTGAGCGCGGTTTAAAAAACGAGGTGGCGCTCATTACAATCCCATGGTAATTTTGTTGGTCGATTGGATCAACAAAGATAGCCTGTAAATAGTTAAAAAATGAGGATTTTCAAGAAGCGAATGAGCCAGCATCGAGGCATTTTCTCGTTGAGAAACGATTAATTTGAGAGCTTTTTCCAATAACAAAGACTTTATTTCCCTTTCCCTTCCTGATTGCAATGAAAGCCGAGGAAATTATTTAAAAGATGAAGCAAAGCATTCACCAAAGGCACGGAGAACTCCCAATGAGCTAATTGCAAAGTTTGCCCCAATAAACCCATAACGGAAAGGAAAGTGAGAAAAAGAAGGGAGGATTCTCTTTCGGAAGCTAGAATAAAACTTTGATGGAGCAACTCCATATTGGAAAAAAGAGCCTTAAGTAAAATTGCTTTGCTTTCTGTGTCTGTTACCTCAAGGTAATAGAAAATTTTCTTTATACAATTAGCACAATATTAGTCTCGAGCGTTTAAAGGGAGTACTGTTAATAATACGTTGGGAATAACAGTAGAGCGTAAGAAAAAGTTTCCACCGCCAATCCGAGAAACTTCCTCTAACAAGAATAAGTTTATTTCATTACTCCATCGAGTAGAGTCCCAGTGCATCATGCTAAAAATAGCATGGGGGATTTGGAGTGTAAGACGGTTACGATTTGTTCTTTTAATAACCACGTCTCATTTGAGATGACTAAAAATAGAGGCAAAAGGAATAAGAAATCGCTAATTTGCTTATTATCTTTATTACAGAGAACCGTTTTAAATTGATTATTTATGCTTAATACAGCTTTTCTCTAACACCTAATTTTACGATCGATAAAATCTTACTTTTTTCTCAAGATGGCTTGGGATAGTTTTTAAATAATCAGGCATAAACTCACAAAATTTGTTAAAAATAGTTTGGGCTTCGCAAAGTGGTTACTCAAAGGCCTTCTCTAAGGCTGAAAATACCCTTTGATTTATTAGTGGAATGAGAGAAGGATCTTTCTTTAGCTCGTTTCTAGCCTCGAGCCTATTTGAATCTAACACCATGACCTCCCACTTGACGAGCCATTTCATCAGGGAAATTTTTAAAAATAGGCCTTAACTGTTCAATTAAACCGCTCTTCAGTACAAAATCAATCTGTACAAAAATACTAGTCGCCTTATTAATTAAATCGGATGATGAGGAAACTTCATTAGCAGATAAAATAGTTTGATTTTCATTTCTCATTTTTTCTTCTTAGAAATTTTAGCGCCAGATACCATCTTAAAACTCTAAATAAAAAATATTAAATAGATATAAAGTAAATGACAAACTAAAGAAAATGAGAACGACTAATGGTTTGATTTATGTAAACGCCATAAACAGTGATGATGACATAAGAAACGAGCAACAAAATAAAAGAATGTTGTAAACCGATATAATCGGCAAGTAACCCTTGTAATTCAGGAATGATAGCGCCACCCACGATGGCCATGATGAGAAATCCACTCGCCTTATTTTTTATTGATTCGTTTGGCAACCCAGCAATGGCTAGCGCAAAAATGGTAGAGAACATAATGGAATTAAAAACGCCCAACAATAACAAGGACCACATGGCCGCTCCACCTGTCATCAAAATAACGCCACACAATAATAAAAGATTAGCCACGGCGCACACGGCTAAAACTTTCGACGCGTTAGTTTTGGTTAATACATACGAACCGATTAATCGGCCGATCATGGCGCCGCCCCAGTATATCGAGAGGTATTCCGCTGCATGAGAAAGTGAGAAGTTGGTAATTTGCGGCAGATGGAGGTAATTAACGATTAAACTGCCTGCCGAAACTTCAGCGCCCACATAGAAAAAAATGCCTACCAATCCTAAAGTAAAAGGAAGATGCTTCCATAAAACAAAATCAATAATCTTGTCTTTCTCCTCTTTTTCCAAGGGGTCATCAACACGACGGAAATTAAATCGATTTATAAATAAAGCTACCGCAATCGAAACTAAGGCAATAATGATATAAGGAACGTATAAATTTGTGGCTACAATAAAACGACCGAAAATTAACGGCGCAATCACGTAACCTAAAGAATTGATACCTTGGGCTAATGTCAACCGAGCAGAAGATGTTTTGGTAGGACCCAGTAAAGTGATAAGTGGATTCGCGGACACCTGTAACATCACGATACCGCTTGCTAATATAAATAATCCAAAGAGAAAGACCCCATAAATAAGTGTTAAATCAGCAGGAATAAAGATAAGGCAACCCAAAGCGATAATAAAAAGCCCTACAATAATACTTTTTTGATACTTTAGTTTGTTAAGCAAAAAAGCCATCGGTAAGGACATAAGAAAATAAGTAAAAAAGAAACTAAATTGCACCAGGATAGCCTGGCTATAACTCAAATGAAGCCTCTCCTTTAAAAGAGGTATCAGCAAGTCGTTCAATAAGGTGATGAAACCCCAGATGAAAAATAAAATAACAATCGCGCTGAACAACGCTGGTTGAGTGGCAAATTGCTTACTTTTTCCTGAAACCGGAAAAGAAAATTTCATTATTGATCTTCACTGGATTCCGATTTTTCACGATCGACTAATTCCACAATCGCCATTGGTGCGTTATCGCCGTCACGAAAACCGTATTTCAAGACTCGACAATACCCTCCTGGTCGCTCTTTGTGTCGAGGCGCAATTTCCTTAAATAGCTTTGCGACGATGGCGTCATCCCGCAGACGATTAAAAGCCAAACGACGATTAACCACCGTATCTTTCTTAGCTAAGGTAATTAAGGGTTCAATCACGCGTCGCAATTCCTTCGCTTTTGGTAACGTTGTTTTAATCAACTCATGTTGAAAGAGCGACACCGCCATATTTCGCAGCATAGCTTTGCGATGGGCGCTTGTCCGATTTAAATGTCTACCACTTTTTCGATGATGCACGGTTCATACCCTATACATAATAGTTTTTCTAAAAACTGATTTAGTTTACTCTACGAAATAGCAGCAATACCCTTAGTGCTGCCGACCCTTCCAGTATTCCTCTCTCGCTTGCGGGATAGGCTAGGAGAGCAAGAACTACCGAAGTGAGTTTTAAGCCCCCCTCTACCCCCCAAGGGGAGAGGATACAATCATATACCTTTTACTGGTCAGTTAAAACCGCTGGTGGCCACCCTTTGATATCCATACCTAAACTTAATCCTTTTTGGGCAAGTACACTCTTAATTTCTAATAAAGATTTCTTCCCCAAATTAGGGGTCCTGAGCAAATCGTTTTCGGTGCATTGCACTAGGTCGCCTATATAATTAATGCTTTCTGCTTTTAAACAATTAGCGGCGCGGACGGTTAATTCGAGATCCTCAACGGGGCTTAATAATAAGGGATTGATTTTACGTTCTTTGCCACCCCCGTCACGATCACTTTCCTGCTTCAAATCCACAAAAGCCGCCAATTGGTGCTGCAAAACTGCTGCTGCAAAACGAATTGCTTCTTCAGGATCTAAGGTACCATCTGTTTCGAGGTCAATAATCAATTTATCTAAATCGGTTCGCTGTTCTACTCGAGCATTTTCTACCGAATAAGTGACTCGGCGTATCGGGGTGTAAGAAGCATCTAACAACAAGAGTCCTACAGATCGACTTTGATCGCTGGGAGCGCGGGCACTTGAAGGCTCATAGCCACGACCCATCGCTGCTTTAAGGGTCATATTGATTTCGCCATCTTTAGTAATATGGGCGATAACGTGGTCGGGGTTAACAATTTTGACGCCTGACTCTGTTTGAATATCTCCGGCGGTGACGGTTCCTGCGCCCTTTTTATGTAAGGTTAACTTAGCGTTCTCGCGGCCTTCTAATTTAATTGCAACACCTTTCAAGTTTAATAAAACGTCCACCACATCTTCGCGAACACCCTCAATAGAACTGTATTCGTGTAAAACTCCATCGATTTCTGCTTGAACGATGGCTGCACCCGGCGTCGAAGAAAGTAAAATGCGATGTAAGGCGTTTCCGAGGGTGTGTCCAAAACCTCGTTCTAACGGCTCTAAAAGGATACGAAAATGATAATGTGAAATAGTTTGAACCTGAATATTTTTTGGCGTTAGAAACGATTTAAGAATATTTTGCATGTCTTAAGCCCCTTATTTCGAATAAAGCTCGATAACGAGGTTAACTTTAAATTCAGCAGGTAATTCAGCTACATCCGGCTGCTCTTTAAACGTACCCGTCATTTTTTTTGTATCTACTTCAATCCACGAAATAGGCGCCCGTTGCTGTGCTAGCTCTAGAGCTCCTTTAATTCGGAGTTGCCCTTTTGCTCGGCTGCGAACTTCGATAATATCCCCCGGTCTCACTTGGTAAGAAGGAATATTAACGGCTTCCCCATTGACAAGCATGGACTTGTGACTGATCAGTTGACGCGCTTCTGCTCGAGTAGCCGCAAAACCTATACGATACACAACATTATCAAGCCGACTTTCTAAAAGCTTTAACAAGTTATCGCCTGTTGAGCCTTTTAAGCGATCGGCTTGTTTGTAATAGCTAGCGAATTGCTTTTCGAATACATCGTAATAGCGCTTTATCATTTGTTTCATTTGCAGTTGAACCCCATAATCGGTAGTCCGACCGCGGCGCTGCCAATGCATACCAGGGATACGTTCGATGTTACATTTTGAATCGATTGCACGAATGCCGCTTTTCAATTGCAGATCAGTTTTTTCGCGACGTGATAATCGACATTTTGGACCTAAATACCTTGCCACTACTCGTACCTCCTAAACTCGTCTTTTTTTGCGCGGTCGACAGCCGTTATGAGGTAACGGTGTACGATCTTCTAAATGGATAATTTCCAGACCAGCCGAACGCAACCCTCGAATGGCAGAATCCCGACCAGCGCCTGGGCCCTTTACTCGCACGGCAATTCGCCGCATGTCAAAATCATCCTGTGCTAATCTGCCCACTTCTTCGGAAGCCATTTGTGCTCCGTAAGGAGTCCCTTTACGCGAACCTTTGAAACCCGATCCGCCCGCGGAACGAAAACACAAGACATTTCCTTGAGGATCAGAAACACTGACCATCGTATTATTAAAAGTTGCCTTAATATGAGCAATCCCTTCAGTCACTTTGCGATAACGTTTCTTTGCCATGAAAACACCTTTATTCTTTAAAAATCATCAAGATCGTATGGGTTTGCGTTTACCTTTGCGAGTTCGAGCATTACTTCGTGTTTGTTGGCCCCGCAATGGGAGCCCGCGACGATGACGAATGCCTTCGTACGTTCCCAGATCCATTTTGCGCTTGATGTCCATGGAGCGCTCCCGACGTAAGTCCCCCTCCACCGAAAATTTACCCACTTCGGTCCGTAATGTATCTAGTTCAGCTTCGGACAAATCTTTGACTTTCGTAGCCGGATCAATTTTAGCTTCTTTACAAATTTCCAAGGCACGAGAATTGCCTATGCCATAAATAGCCTGTAATGCTATCCGAGCGTGTTTTTGTACCGGAATGTTAACACCTGCAATACGAGCTGCCATTCTGTTATTTACTCCAACTTATTAATAGTTCGCCAAAAAAGTGTTTAAGCATACTCTTCATTGTTTGATAAATCAAGTGATGAAGCGCCCAACCAGCAATTCTAATTTTGAACCTTACAGCTCGTTATTCCCGCATGTAAGTTGCCCCGATTCCAATCGGGGCAACTTACATGCGGGAATAACGAAATCAAAATTAGACTTACTAGCACCTAACCTGATTCATTAAAACTGCACCCACCTTTAAGAAGCGCAGTTTAAGTACTTATTTCCCATCTTTCTGGCGTTGCTTATGTCGAGCGTCACTACAAATGACACGTACAACCCCATTACGTCGAATTACTTTACAATTTCGACACATTCGTTTTACTGATGCTCTTACTTTCATTCTCTTCTCCGCTTATCGAATAAGCCCAAACTTCGAGCCTTTAAGACCTGATTTTTTCATTAAGGACTCGTATTGATGGCTCATCAAATGAGCTTGCACTTGCGCCATGAAGTCCATAATGACCACGACGACAATCAACAACGAGGTTCCCCCAAAATAAAAAGGAACGCTCCAGGCCAAAATCAAAAACTGTGGTAGCAATGCCACCAATGCAAGATAAACAGAGCCGACTAAGGTTAGGCGAGTCATCACTTTATCAATATAATTGGCTGTTTGCTCACCGGGACGGATACCAGAAATAAAAGCGCCGGATTTTTTTAAATTGTCCGCTGTTTCTTTAGGGTTAAACACCAAAGCAGTATAAAAAAAGCTGAAAAATATGACAGCAATGGCAAAAACAACAATGTATGCTGGCTGACCGTATGAAAGCGCTAAAGAAACATCATTTAACCAGCCAAGTCCTTTAACAGAAGACATAAATTTAGCTACTGCGCCGGGAAACAAAATAATGCTCTGAGCAAAGATAACGGGAATCACCCCAGCCATATTTATTTTCAACGGTAAATGACTGCTTTGAACGGCGTATAACTTCCTGCCTTGCTGACGCTTGGCATAATTAATCATAATCCATCGTTGGGCACGCTCAAAAAATACTACTACTAACGTCACCAACACAATGACGGCGATTAAGAGTAGCAATATGAGTACCGACATTTGACCTTGCCGCACTTGGGTAAACACTTGGCCGATAGCTGCTGGAAATCTCGAGGCAATACTGGCAAAAATAATCAACGAAATACCATTACCAACGCCCCGCTCCGTCATCTGTTCGCCTAGCCATATTAAGAACATCGTCCCAGTCACCAAGGTGATGATGGCGGTAAAGTAAAATCCCAAATTAGGATTGATTACTGCTCCACTGCTGACTAACCATTTAGTCATAAAAGCCGATTGCAATAAGGATAAAATAACCGTCCCATAACGGGTATATTGATTAATTTTTCGACGCCCTGCTTCACCTTCTTTCCGAAGAGCTTGCATTTTAGGCGAAATTTGACTGTACATTTGGACGATAATGGAAGAAGAAATATAAGGCATTACACCCAAAGCAAAAATTGTCATGCGGCTTAAGGCGCCCCCTGAGAACATATTGAACATTCCCAAAAAACCCGTTTCGTGCTGATGAAAAAGAGCAGCCAATCGAGAAGGATCAAGACCAGGCACAGGGATATAAACACCTAGGCGATAAACAATAATGCCAATCAAGACGAATAATAAACGACGTTTTAATTCGCTTAAACCGCCTTGTGACAACGATGTACCCAACTTTGTTATAGACATTCGGCGCCTTCGTTTATTCGATCTTGCCACCGGCGGCTTCAACAGCAGCTTTTACGCCTTTCGTTACCCGCACACCGCGAATCGTCACCGGCTTCTCTAATTTGCCGGCAGAAAATATTTTGACTCGTTTGATCTGACGACTAACGATATTAGCTACTTTCAATAAAGCTAAATCCACTAGATCGCCAGAAATTTTATTAAGCTCACCCAAACGCACTTCAGCCGATATGAGTTCTTTTCGTGAGGTGAAACCAAACTTAGGCACTCGACGTTGCAAGGGCATTTGACCGCCTTCAAAGCCGACTTTGTGATAACCGCCTGCACGCGAATGTTGCCCCTTATGTCCGCGACCCGCGGTTTTTCCCTTGCCGCTACCTATTCCACGCCCCACTCGTACTTTCTGTTGCCGCGCTCCTTTGGCAGGTTTTAAATCGTTCAACTGCATTTCTACACTTCCTCGTCAATCATTAAGAGATAAGACACTTTGTCAATCATACCGCGGTTAGCCGCGGTGTCTGCAACCTCGACGGTTTGGTGCATTCGACGCAAACCGAGACCTTCTATACATTCACGGTGCCTCGGTTTTCGACCGTACTTGCTTTTTACCAGTGTGACACGCAATTTTTTTTCTTGCAGCATGAGCTCTACTCCAGGATTTCTTCAATGGCTTTACCGCGTTTAGCCGCAACGGATTCCGGGGTTTCCATTTGTTTCAATCCTTTAAAAGTCGCCCGAACTACGTTAATCGGATTGGATGAACCGATACACTTAGCCAAAACATTTTGTACGCCCATCACTTCAAAGATAGCCCGCATTGCATTACCGGCGATCACCCCAGTGCCCTCTGAGGCGGGTAGCATTAAGACTGTAGAAGACGCATGAGTCGCTTTAATCGTGTGATGCAAAGTTGCGCCATACAAAGGCACAGAAATCATGTTACGACGTGCATTTCCGGTGGCTTTCTGAATGGCACTGGGTACCTCTCGAGCTTTACCCAATCCAAAACCCACTTTACCATCGCCGTCCCCTGCCACAACAATGGCAGAAAAACCAAACACGCGACCCCCTTTCACAACTTTCGCTGTGCGCCGAATCGCAACCAGCTTTTCTTGGATGCCGTCAGTTGTCGTCCCGATACCCGCTTCTTGCATAAATACACCTTCTAAAATTCAATTCCGCCTTCACGGACCGCTTCTGCTAACGCCCGCACGCGACCATGATATTTATAACCACTGCGATCAAAAGCCACTTTGGTAACACCCGATTTTTTTGCCCGTTGTGCAATCAATTTGCCAATCGTAGTCGCCGCGTGAATATTGCCGCCATGTTTGATTTCGCTTCGCACTTCTTTTTCTAGTGTGGATGCACAGACCAATACTTTTGAGTCACGGGGAGAAATAAGCTGCGCGCAAATATGATTGAGTGATCGATGAACGCAAAGACGCACCGCCCCCAATTCTTTGATTTTTACTCGTGTTCGACGCGCGCGACGAATTCGTTTCTCTTGCTTATCCATTATTTCTTCTTAGCCTCTTTAAGAATGACACGTTCGTTATCGTATCGAATGCCTTTACCTTTGTAAGGTTCCGGCGGTCTGATTTCCCGAATGTTAGCCGCTATTTGTGAAACTTGCTGTTTATCCGCACCTTTCACAATAATTTCTGTTTGACTTGGGGTTTCGACTGTAATACCTTCGGGCATTTCAATGTTTACGGGATGCGATAACCCCACCGTGAGGTTTAATTTTTTACCTTCCGCTTTCACACGATAACCAACGCCCACCATGACTAATTTTCGTTGAAATCCTGTGTGAACTCCCTGAACCATGTTAGCTAATACCGCACGCGCGGTGCCAGCCAAGGCATTCGACCCTGGAGAATGGTTTACCGAGATCGTTTGAAGTTCCGTGTCCGTTTTTGTCACTTTGACAGCGCGATGAATCACGCGGGCAAGCGTTCCCAACTTACCTTTAACAGTTATCTGTTGACCTGCGACGCTCACCTCAACGCCGGTTAGGATTTTAATCGGATTTTTGGCAACGCGACTTACCATAGTTTCTCTCCTCCTAGTCGTAGCCTTTTCAACTTATTTACTTTTCAACTGACGTAACACAGAACCTCGCCTCCCTCGCCTAGACGCCGCGCCTGACGATCAGACATCACTCCTTTCGAAGTTGAAATAATGGCAATACCTAAACCATTTTTCACCTTTGGTAATTCATCTTTGCTTTTGTAAACCTGTAATGCTGGGCTGCTTACCCGCCGGATTTGTGAAATAACAAATTCTCCTTCATGATATTTCAAAGTGATCACTAGCAGAGGCTTGGTCGAATCACCTTCTTCACGATAATCGACAATATAACCCTCCTCTTTTAGAACATTAGCAATGCTCATTTTTAATTTTGACCGAGGCATTACGACTTCTTTTTTTCTAACAGCCTGCGCGTTACGAATGCGCGTCAACATATCTGAAATAGGATCTTGAATCATAGTTACCAACTCGCCTTTTTCAAACCAGGTACATCAGCCCGCATCGCTGCTTCACGCAGATGAATACGACATAAGCCAAACTTCTTAAAGGTGCCGCAGGGCCGCCCACAAAGGCGGCAACGATCCCTTATACGAACAGGGCTTTCGTCACGCGGCTTTTTTTGTAATTTTAACAAGGCCTGTTCTTGTTCTTCCGGCATCCCCTTTTTTATAATTTTCTTTAATTCCAGTCGTTTTTTACGCGCCGATTGGGATTTCCGAACACGCTTCTTATTTCGCTCAATGACACTTAATTTCGCCATTAAATCACCTGCTTTCGTCTTTTAATGGAAATCCAAAGGCTTTTAGTAATGCTTGGCCTTCTTCATCCGTTCGCGCTGTCGTCGTAATAGTGATATCCATCCCGCGGATAGCGTCGACTTTATCGTATTGAATTTCTGGAAAAACGATTTGCTCACGAATTCCCAAACTATAATTACCTCGACGATCAAATGACTTTGGACTTAGTCCCCGAAAATCTCGAATACGAGGTATTGCAATCGAAATCAGACGTTTCAAAAATTCATACATCCGGTCACGGCGCAAGGTTACTTTACAGCCGATCGGCCAGCCTGCACGAATTTTAAAGCCGGCTTCTGATTTTCTCGCATAAGTAATGAGGGGTTTTTGCCCCGAAATTTTCATCATGTCATCCATAGCGCGTTCAATTACCCTTTTATCAGCGACAGCCTCACCTAATCCCATATTTAGGGTGATTTTCTCAAGACGAGGGACAGCCATTACCGACTTAAATCCAAACTCCTTTTGCAAAGCCGCTGTAATTGTCTTTTTATAAAATTCTTGTAATTCCACCATGAGCTATCTACTTCTCCACAAAAATAGTTTTCTTCGCACTGAGAAAATTTTATACAAATCTTCAGTGCTACCATTCCTCTGTTCTCTATCATTACACACAAGGCACATCCCCTTTCAATTTTAGGGCTCCCTCATTCCCGCGCAAGCGGGAATGAGGGGTTTAAGTTTTTAGTTTTTACCACTTGTGGTAATGATAGGCCCCTGTTCGCTTCCCACTGGCGGAGACGCTTATTATACATCAATCACGTCACCATTTGACTTAAAAATGCGAATTTTTGACCCGTCTTCCAGCGTTTTAATTCCCACTCGATCCGCTTTTTTAACCGCTGGATTATAGATGGCTACGTTGGAAACGTGAATACTTAATTCACGCTCCAGTATTCCTCCTTGCTCATTTTTATTCGGGTTCGGTTTTACATGCTTCTTAACGAGATTAATACCCTCGACCAAAAGCCGTCTGTTGGGCAAGACTTTAAGAACTTTACCTTGCCGCCCTTTATCTCTTCCCGTAATCAGGATAACAGTGTCGTCTTTTTTAATCTTTTTTATCGCCATCGACTTTCCACCTATAAAACTTCTAAGGCCAATGAAATAATTTTCATAAATTTATCGGTACGTAACTCGCGAACCACCGGCCCAAAAACACGCGTTCCCACTAATTGTAGCTGGTTATTCAATAACACCACCGCATTGTTATCAAAACGAATTAAAGAGCCGTCATTACGGCGCACACCTTTACGGGTACGCACAACGACTGCATGCATCACATCGCCTTTTTTCACTTTTCCACGTGGAATGGCTTCTTTAATACTCACTTTAATGACGTCACCAATATTCGCATAACGACGCTTAGATCCTCCTAAGACTTTGATACACATTACACGTCGGGCTCCGCTGTTATCTGCTACGTCAACAATTGACTGTGTCTGGATCATCGTTGGTTCCTCACTCCACCTTTTCGGCTCTTTCGTTAATTTTGACCAATGCCCAACTCTTAGTTTTTGAAATAGGTCTACATTCCCGGATCGTAACGATATCACCTATTTGACACTCATTGCCTTTATCGTGTGCATGAATTTTGGTCGAACGCTTAATAAATTTTCCATATTTGGGGTGTTTAACGCGACGCTCAACCCTGACAACAACAGTATCATTCATTTTGTTACTCAGCACCGTCCCCATTAAAGAACGCACCATTTTTTCATTCTTATTCATTATTATATTCCTTCTCACCTAAAAGGGTTTTTACCCGAGCAATGTCACGACGAACTCGTTTAAATAAGTGAGGTCGCGGCACTTCACCCCCGCCTTTTTGCATGCGCAGGTTAAACTGCTCTTTTAACAACTCAAGCAACTCTTTTTTGAGTCCTGCTTTGGTTTTATTACGCAAGTCATTAACGTTCATCTACATCACCGTTCGTTTGACAAATAGGCATTTCAGCGGTAATTTCGCTGCCGCTCGGTTGAATGCTTCTCGCGCCAGTACTTCGTCAACCCCTTCAATTTCAAAAATCATTCGCCCAGGCTGTACAAGAGCGGCCCAATATTCGACGCTTCCCTTACCTTTACCTTGCCGTACTTCGAGCGGTTTTTTGGTAATGGGTTTGTCCGGGAAAATACGAACCGTGATCTTCCCGCCGCGTTTAATATGACGCGCAATGGTACGCCGCGCAGCTTCCAATTGGCGAGCGGTTATCCGCGCGCATTCGGTTGCTTTGAGGCCAAATTCACCAAAACTGACGCGATTGCCACGGCTAGCAACCCCTCGATTTCTGCCTTTAAAATCTTTGCGATATTTTCTGTTGCTTGGTTGCAGCATTTATTCGTCCTCTACTTCACTTCTTCTTCAGTCTCTTGTGGAGTGGCTTCTTCAGACTGTGGTTTTGGTGCGCGCACCTGGCCTTTAAAAATCCATACCTTCACGCCAATAATACCGTAGGTCGTTTTAGCACTCGCCGTGGCGTAATCGATCTCGGCACGGAATGTGTGCAAAGGCACCCGTCCTTCACGGTACCATTCGGTTCGCGCAATCTCAGCGCCGCCCAGCCGACCATTTACACTAATCTTGACGCCTAATGCACCTTGCCGAAGCGTATTTTGTACAGCACGCTTCATTGCACGGCGGAACATGACCCGACGTTCTAATTGTCGGGCTATGTTTTCAGCGACTAATTTAGCATCTAATTCTGGCTTTCCGACTTCTTCGATGGTGATGTGCACAGGCACTTTCATCACTTTACAAATCTCGTCCCGCAAAGCTTCAATCTCGCCACCTTTTTTTCCAATGATGACACCAGGACGAGCAGAATGAATGATAATTTTTGCATTCCGCGCCGGGCGCTCAATCTGAATACGGCTTACCGCCGCTCCTTTTAATCGTTTTTGCAGCAATTGACGGACATTGAGATCTTCGTTTAAACGATCAGCAAAATCTTTTTTATCGGCATACCAATTGGATGTCCAATCTCTAGTGATACCAATACGCATGCCTACTGGATTGACCTTTTGACCCATTAATCGTTCTCCACTTGCGAATCCGACACCTTCACCGTGATGTGGCAGGTGCGTTTCAAAATTTGGTTTGCACGACCTCGAGCTCGCGCATGAAATCGTCGCGCTGAGGGCCCCTCATCCACCATTACGGTCGATACTTTTAATTCATCAATGTCAGCGCCCTCGTTATGCTCTGCATTTGCGAGGGCCGAATCCAATACTTTTTTTATCAAAGCGGCCGCTTTTTTATTACTAAAGCGCAACAAATTAACAGCCTGTTCCGCTCCCAGTCCTCGAACTTGGTCGGCCACCAATCTTGCTTTTTGCGCTGATATTCGCGCGTATTTTAACTTTGCTGCCACTTCCATTATTTTTCACTCTCTTTCTTCGCCTTCCGATCCCCTGAATGGGCACGAAACGTACGGGTTATCGCAAATTCACCCAATTTGTGACCTACCATATTCTCTGAAATATAAATCGGCACGTGTTGGCGACCGTTATGAATGGCGATAGTTAAGCCGACCATCTCAGGAACCACCATCGAACGCCGCGACCAGGTTTTAATAGGGCGTTTGCTGCCTTCTTTTTGGGCCTGGTCCACTTTTTTCATTAAGTAATGATCCACAAAAGGGCCTTTATTTGTCGATCTTGGCATGTTTTATACCTCTTACTTCTTGCGTCGATCACGAATGATCATGTTGCTCGTGCGTTTATTGCGACGCGTTTTATAACCTTTAGTCGGCTTCCCGGTTCGCGAAACGGGGTGACGGCCACCCGACGTTTTACCCTCACCGCCACCATGAGGATGATCTACCGGATTCATGGCCACCCCTCGAACGGTGGGACGCCGCCCTCGCCAACGTTTTGCGCCAGCTTTACCGAGCGAACGCAAATTATGTTCCGAGTTTGAGACTTCACCAATACAAGCCCGACAAACCACTAATATTTTACGGGTTTCATCAGAACGCATGCGGATGATAGCATAAATTCCTTCTTTGGCGGCTAATTGAGCTGAAGCGCCTGCACTTCGAACTAACTGCGCGCCCTTGCCCGGCTTTAATTCGACGTTATGGATAGTGGCCCCCAAGGGGATATTTTGCAAAGGCAAACAATTTCCCGGTCGGATAGGCGCTTCTCTACCTGAGACTACTTTCGAACCTTTGTGCACACCTTTTGGGGCGATAATATAACGCCGCTCTCCGTCGGAGTACAAAACAAGGGCAATATGCGCACTTCGGTTGGGGTCGTATTCCAAGCGTTCAATTTCCCCCTCAATACCCTCTTTATCGCGCTTAAAGTCAATAATACGGTAATTTCGTTTATGGCCGCCGCCACGCCGCCTTACGGTAATCCGCCCCTGACTATTGCGGCTATCAATACGATTTTTACTTTCAACTAAGGGGGCGTAGGGATCGCCTTTATGCAATTCCGGATGCACCACCTTGACAACAAATCGCCGCCCCGGGGACGTTGGTTTTGTTTTTACTAAAGCCATTATCTCTTTACCCCAACTCTCATTCACCAGCTGCTATATCGATTTCACTGCCGGGAGCTAACATAACGTATGCTTTCTTCCAGTTTTTACGGCATCCACGCACTTGCCGAAATCGTGTTGTTTTACCTTTAACATTGCAAGTACGCACGGACTTTACGGTAACGTTAAATTGTTTCTCAACTGCCCGTTTAATTTCTGGTTTTGCGGCATCAGGCATTACTTCAAATACATGTTGACCTGTCGTTAATGCGCCCTTTTCAGAAATATGTGGAGCAAGAAGGATTTTAAACAACCTTTCTTCGTTCATGATAATCTCTCTTCCAGTCTCTTTATGGCGTCAACGGTAACGACTATGTTTTCTGCGGCAACTAAGCTCACAGGATCGAGGTGCAAAGCGCCACACACAGAAACCCCCACCATATTACGCGAGGCTAAATTAATATTCCGATCATCTCCGTCGATGATAATCAACACATTTTGCAAATTTAACCTTTTCAACGATTCTTTTAATTCACGTGTCTTTGGCTCATTTAGCTTTAGTGAGTCGACTACTACCAATTGTTCTCGTCGAATTAATTCCGACAAAATAGAGGCTATTGCACTGCGATACATCTTTCGATTTACTTTTTGAGTGAAATCACGCGGCTTTGCTGCAAAAGCAACACCTCCTGATCGCCATAATGAACTGCGACTACTTCCAGCTCGTGCACGCCCCGTCCCTTTTTGACGCCAAGGCTTTGCTCCACCACCACTCACTTCTCGTCGCGTTTTTTGAGCTTTCGTCCCCGCGCGCCCGCCCGCTAAATAAGCATTCACCACTTGATGCACCAGAGCTTCTTTATATTCGGAGCCAAAGGCACTATCAGCAACGGTAAGCATACTTACCTTTTTTTTGTCAAATGAATTTACGGGCAGCTCCATCATTTATCCTCTTTACGTTTTTTACTCGACTGGGTGATAATGACCTCACCGCCAGGCGCACCGGGTAATGCGCCTTTGATTAATAATAAATTACGTTCTACGTCCACTTTGATAATTTCCTGATTCTGCACAGTACAATATACGTTACCCAACTGACCAGCCATCTTTTTATCTTTCCATACCCGTCCCGGAGTTTGGCATTGGCCAATAGAGCCCGGGGCACGATGCGACAAAGAATTACCGTGAGTGGCGTCCTGGGTTCGAAAATTATGGCGTTTTACAGTTCCCGCAAAACCCTTCCCTCGCGTTAGCCCTCGTACATCAACCACTTGGCCTTCTTTAAAGATATCTACCTTTAATTCATCGCCAGCTTTTGCTTCAGTAAGCTCTTCGCTTCCTAATCGGAATTCACGAAGCGCATTTCCTGCCTCAACAGCGGCTTTGGAATAATGGCCAGCCAGCGGCTTATTAACCCGGGCGGAGGGCTTTTTCCCGTAGGCAACTTGGAAAGCACGGTATCCATCGGTCTCTACCGTTTTAACCTGCGTAATTCGATTAGGAATCACCTCAACTACCGTCACCGGTATAGAAAAACCCGTCTCCGTGAATATACGTGTCATACCACATTTTCGACCTATAAGTCCGATAGACATTATTTTTCTCCCAAAATCCCCCAGCTACGCTCCAGATTTTTTATTCAACAACTCAATCTGCACATCTACGCCAGCTGCTAAATCGAGTTTCATCAGCGCATCGACGGTTTTATCTGTCGGTTCCGAAATATCTACTAGCCGCTTGTGCGTGCGAATTTCGTACTGATCGCGCGCATCTTTGTCGATATTAGGCGAAATCAACACGGTGTAGCGCTCAATTTTCGTCGGCAATGGAATAGGGCCTCTAATAATGGCTCCTGTTCGTCGAGCAGTCTCAACGATTTCTCGGGTCGAACGATCGATAAGCCGATGGTCAAACGCCTTTAAACGAATGCGTATACGCTGATTATCACTCATACCCGCCATAATTAATTTCCAGTTATAGTATTAAAAAATTCCGCTCGAAGCGGCCTAGTTCTAAGAAAACAGTAAGTGGTGCGGCTTCGCCGCCACTAATTTCAATTGTTGTATCAACAACACAACGTTTCTATCTATTGTCCTCGCAGTCTTCTGCAACCTCCGATTATTCAATAATCTTCGTTACCACTCCTGCTCCCACCGTGCGGCCACCTTCCCGTACCGCAAATCGTAACCCTTCGTCCATCGCTACCGGCGCAATCAAGTCAACCGTCACTTTCACATTATCTCCCGGCATCACCATCTCTACCCCTTCCGGTAAACTCAATAACTGGCCCGTCACGTCCGTCGTGCGAAAATAAAATTGCGGCCGATAGCCTTGTAAAAAGGGTGTGTGGCGCCCGCCTTCTTCCTTCGACAACACATAAACCTCCGCCTCAAATTTCTTGTGCGGCGTGATCGACCCCGGTTTCGCCAATACTTGACCCCGCTCCACTTCTTCGCGTTTCGTCCCTCTCAATAAAATCCCTACGTTGTCACCCGCTTGACCTTCATCCAATAATTTGCAAAACATCTCAACGCCCGTGCACGTCGTCTTCATCGTTTCCTTGATCCCCACTATCTCTATCTCGTCTCCCACTTTGATGATCCCACGCTCTACGCGTCCCGTCACCACCGTCCCTCGGCCTGAGATCGAAAACACATCTTCTATCGGCATTAAAAACGGTTTGTCTATCGCTCGCTCCGGCTGCGGGAAATACGTGTCCATTGTTTCCACTAATTTGATTATCGAGGACTCCCCAACCTCACTCTTATCACCTTCTAACGCCTTTAACGCTGAGCCCACTATAATCGGCGTCTCATCGCCCGGGAAATCATAACTGTTCAATAAATCCCTCACTTCCATTTCCACTAATTCCAACAACTCTTTGTCATCCACCATGTCAGCTTTGTTCAAGTAAACTACTATGTTCGGAACACCCACTTGCTTAGCCAATACAATGTGTTCTCGCGTTTGCGGCATCGGGCCGTCCGCTGCGCTCACCACCAATATAGCTCCGTCCATCTGCGCCGCTCCCGTGATCATGTTCTTCACATAATCCGCGTGGCCCGGGCAGTCTACGTGCGCGTAGTGGCGCTTGTCGCTTTGGTATTCCACGTGCGACGTCGCTATCGTGATCCCGCGTGCACGCTCTTCTGGCGCGTTGTCAATCTGGTCAAAGGCTTTCTTTTCACCACCGTATTTCTCCGACAACACCTTCGTCAACGCCGCCGTTAACGTCGTCTTCCCATGATCCACGTGCCCAATCGTCCCAACATTCACATGCGGCTTCTCTCTTACAAATTTTTCCTTCGACATGGTAATTACCTCTTCTTAACTCTGTTGTTTAATAATTGCCTCAGCGATGTTCGACGGCACCTCAGCATACTTTAAAAATCCCATCGTGTAGGTGGCTCGCCCTTGGCTTAATGAGCGAAGATCGGTGGCATAGCCAAACATCTCCGCCAGAGGTACCTCAACATCAACAATTTTTCCAGCGGGACTCTCGTCCATGCCCTGAATCATACCACGCCGACGGTTTAGGTCTCCCACGACGTCTCCCATGTACTCTTCTGGCGTGACCACTTCAACTTTCATAATTGGCTCCAGTAATACTGGATCTGCTTTGGAAGCGCCTTCTTTAAAAGCCATCGAGCCCGCAATTTTAAATGCTATTTCACTGGAGTCAACATCGTGATAAGAGCCTTCAAAAATAGTGACTTTAACGTCGACCACGGGGTATCCAGCTCGGATGCCATTCTCCATCTGCTCACGAACCCCTTTTTCTACTGCTGGGATGTACTCTCTTGGGACCACACCGCCAACGATAGCGTTCTCAAACTCAAAGCCGGCGCCGGGTTCTCTGGGCTCAATTCGTAACCATACGTCCCCATACTGTCCACGCCCCCCTGTTTGACGAATGTATTTACCTTGTTGTTCTACAGAGCGACAGATGGTTTCTCGGTAAGCTACTCGGGGTTTACCGACATTCGCTTCCAAGTTAAATTCGCGTCGCATTCGATCCACGATAATTTCAAGGTGAAGCTCGCCCATCCCTTCGATAATGGTTTGGGCTGATTCCTCATCGGTATGCACCCGAAAAGAGGGATCTTCTTGTGCCAGTTTACCTAACGCAACCCCCATTTTTTCCTGATCGGCTTTCGTTTTTGGCTCGATAGCCACAGAAATTACGGGCTCCGGAAAGTCCATTTTTTCTAAGGTAATAATATTCTGTTGGTTGCAAAGGGTGTCGCCGGTCGTGACTGTCTTAAGACCCACAGCGGCGGCAATGTCGCCAGAACGCACTTCTTTAATTTCTTCCCGGGAGTTTGAGTGCATTTGTAAGAGACGCCCAATACGCTCCTTTTTGCCTTTAATGGGGTTGTAAACTGAATCGCCAGATTTCAAAATCCCTGAATAAACACGGAAAAAAGTTAGCGTTCCAACGAAGGGGTCCGATGCGATTTTAAATGCCAACGCTGCAAAAGGCTCATCGTCAGAAGCAATTCGTGAACCCTCAGAACCATCGTCTTCTTCACCACGAATGGCAGGCACGTCGGTAGGTGAAGGCAAATAATCAATCACGGCATCCAATAACGCTTGTACTCCCTTATTTTTAAAGGCACTGCCACACAATATCGGGACGATTTCATTCGCTAATGTACGTTGGCGTAATCCTTGGCGAATTTTTTCTGGAGATAAATCACCCGCTTCTAAATATTTATCCATTAATTTTTCGGAAGATTCCGCTGCGGCTTCAATCATTTTTTTCCGCCATTTTTGGACTTCTGCTTTCATATCCTCGGGAATGTCGCCGAGCTCGTACGTTCGCCCTCTGTCAGCCTCGTTCCAATAAATAGCCTTCTCTCGAATCAAATCAATAACGCCTTTAAAATCTTCTTCGGCGCCCATAGGCAATTGAATAGGAATAGGATTGGCATTCAATCGATCTTTAACTTGGTTGACCACCCGCAAGAAATTCGCCCCCGTACGGTCCATTTTATTGACAAAACCCAAACGCGGCACCTGATAACGATTCGCTTGACGCCATACCGTTTCACTTTGAGGCTCTACACCGCCCACAGAACAAAAGACAGCGACTGCGCCATCTAGCACGCGCAGGGATCTTTCAACTTCAATGGTAAAATCCACGTGCCCAGGAGTGTCAATAATATTAATGCGGTGCTTCGGATATTGCTGATCCATGCCCAACCAGTAACAAGTAGTCGCCGCGGAGGTAATCGTTATTCCACGCTCTTGTTCTTGCTCCATCCAATCCATTACCGCGCTCCCCTTATGCACCTCCCCCATTTTGTGGGACACGCCTGTATAATAAAGAACCCGTTCGGTGGTCGTTGTTTTACCCGCGTCGATATGCGCCATAATACCGATATTACGCGTACGATTTAACGGAATTTCTCGAGCTGTTGCCATTGTTTTTATCTACCATCTATAATGGGCAAATGCTTGGTTAGCTTTCGCCATTCGGTGTACATCTTCCCGTTTCTTAATCGCGGCGCCTCGACCCTCTACTGCATCAAGGATTTCACGAGCCAGGCGTAAAACCATTGTTTTTTCATTGCGTTTGTTCGCATACTCCACTAGCCAGCGCCTCGCTAAGGCCTGTCGACGCGCCATGCGAATTTCTACGGGGACTTGGTAAGTCGAACCACCCACGCGACGCGATTTAACCTCAACGTTGGGCATGACTTTATTTAATGCCTCTTTAAAGGTTTCGAGAGCTAGCGCGCGCGCATTTTCATCAGTGCGAATATCGCCCAAAGAACGTTTTTTTATACCGTCCACTCTTCCACCACTTTCACCGCCTCCATCGCCTTGTTCCCCAGATTTATTCTGAACCCGCTTCGCCACAACATCAAACGCACCATAAACGATTTTTTCTGCGACGGACTTTTTACCATTTCGCATCACGGCGTTAATAAACTTTGCCAAAAGCTCACTGTGAAAAAGTGGATCTGGTAACGTCTCTCGTTTCGGGGCTGTTTTTCTTCGCGCCATTACAAACCTCTCTTACTCTTTCGGTTTCTTTTCACCATATTTCGAACGACCGCGGCGCCGACCTAAAACACCCGCCGTATCCAAGCTGCCACGCACGATATGGTAACGAACGCCAGGCAAGTCTTTAACCCGTCCGCCACGAATAAGAACAACGGAGTGCTCCTGTAAATTGTGACCTTCACCACCAATATAAGCAGTCACTTCAGCACCGTTAGTGATCCGCACCCGAGCTACTTTTCGCAGGGCCGAGTTTGGCTTTTTAGGAGTCGTCGTGTATACCCGCGTGCAAACCCCTCGTCTTTGAGGACAGCCTTCCAGCGCCGGCACGTCACTTTTCTTCGCTCTGGCACGACGCGGCTTTCTCACTAACTGATTGATTCTTGCCATTAAAACTATCTCCAAAAAATAAAGAACCCCCGGACGCATTTTAAGCATCTCATTAATAATGAATGCGCAACGCAGAGCGGGGATTCTAAATAAAGGTTGTTACCCCTGTCAAGTTAATTAAACACTCTAGGTGCGATTGAAAGTGTAGGTTTTCAACAAGTAGCCCGTATTTCGCTTCGCTCATATTCACGCACCCAGACACCCCCGCTGAATGGAAAGGGGCGTGCTTCTGTGCATGCAATTGATTCTTAATTTATTCGTCTTTTTGCACTACTTTTGCTTCTTGCGGTGCGGAAGATTTGAGGGCTTCGCTTAAAGCCTGCTCCGCTTCGCTCGCTGTTACCTGTTTTTCTTCTATTTCCTTCTCCTCAGCGCTGCTCTTTCCAGCAACGGCACGTCGCTGATGATGATAGCTGAACCCGGTGCCAGCCGGGATTAGACGCCCCACGATAACGTTCTCTTTTAATCCGCGTAAATCATCGCGTTTACCTGCCACAGAGGCCGCCGTTAATACTCGCGTGGTCTCCTGGAACGATGCCGCTGATATAAAAGATTCAGTAGCTAAGGATGCTTTAGTGATTCCGAGTAAAATCGGTTGCACCTTGGCCACTGTGCCATCTTTTTTAATTATTTTTTCGTTTTCTTCGCGTACTCGATTACGTTCCACTTGTTCATTTTGAAATAAATCAGTATCGCCCGGCTGAGTAATTTTTACCTTACGAAGCATCTGGCGCACAATGACTTCAATGTGTTTATCGTTAATTTTCACGCCTTGCAGTCGGTAAACTTCCTGTACTTCATTCACGATGTAGTTCGCCAACGCGTTGACGCCCAACAGTCGAAGAATATCGTGCGGATCCCGAGGACCATCGGCGATGACCTCCCCCTTCTCCACGGTTTCACCTTCAAAAACACTGACGTGACGCCATTTTGGAATTAATTCCTCGTGAGTTGTGCCATCAGGCGCCGTAATAATTAAGCGACCTTTGTCTTTACTGTCTTTCCCAAAACTTACGACCCCTGAAATTTCAGCGAGAATAGCGGCATCCTTGGGCCGTCGAGCTTCAAACAGGTCGGCTACTCGGGGAAGACCACCGGTGATATCACGCGTTTTGGAGGTCTCTTGCGGGATACGCGCCAGCACGTCACCAATGTTGACCGTTGTACCATCTTCCTTCGTAAGAAAAGTTCCTTCCGGCAAGAAGTAATGAGCGGGCACTTTCCCGCCCGACAAGAAAAGATCATTATCATTCTTATCCACTAACTTCACCATCGGCCGCAACTCTTTGCCGCTCGCACTGCGTTGCTTGGTGGAAGTGATAACAATACTGCTAAGGCCGGTTAATTCATCGGTTTGTCGATTCATGGTGACCCCATCGACCAAATTCACAAACCTTAACGTACCCGCGACTTCAGTAATAATCGGATGGGTATGAGGATCCCATTGCGCCACAATTTGGCCTGCTTTTACTGAATCGCCATCTCGTACAGAGATGGTCGCGCCATGGGGGACTTTATAATGTTCACGTTCACTGCCTTGAAAGTCTTGAACGACTAATTCACCGGAACGAGAAATAGCGACCAAATTCCCTTGCGCTTGCTCAACGGTCTTCAAATTACGCAATTTGATTTTGCCGGTGGATTTTACCTCAATATTATTGGCTGCGGTGGCTCGCGAAGCAGCACCCCCAATATGGAAGGTACGCATGGTCAACTGCGTGCCAGGTTCCCCGATGGATTGGGCGGCCACCACCCCAATCGCTTCTCCCACGTTAACAACGTGGCCGCGAGCTAGGTCGCGTCCATAACACATCGAGCAAATTCCATAACGCGCCTCACAGGTAATGGCCGATCGGACCCTTACTCGGTCAATGCTGTGCTCTTCCAGAATGTCAACCCGTCTTTCATCCAGAAAAGTATCTTTGGTGAGCAATTCTTTCCCCGACTTCGGATCAATTACGGGCTCTGCCAATATTCGTCCCAACACGCGTTCCCGCAATGACTCAACCACGTCGCCCCCTTCAATATGGGGCATCATTTGAATACTAGCTTCCGTCCCGCAATCGTGTTCCGTGACGACTAAGTCTTGAGCCACGTCAACTAAACGCCGGGTTAAATAACCCGAGTTAGCAGTTTTCAGCGCGGTATCGGCAAGACCTTTGCGTGCCCCGTGGGTTGAAATGAAGTATTGTAAAACGTTCAAACCTTCTCGGAAGTTTGCCGTAATGGGCGTTTCGATAATGGTGCCATCCGGTCTTGCCATTAAACCCCGCATTCCCGCTAATTGGCGAGTTTGTGCTGCGGAACCTCGGGCGCCGGAATCGGACATCATGTAAATCGAATTAAAAGAGCTTTGTGCGACTTCTTTACCTTCAGCATCTTTAACTTTTTCAACCGCGATTTTTTCCATCATCGCTTTGGCCACTTGGTCATTGGTGCGGGACCAAATATCAATCACTTTATTTCGACGCTCCCCGTGAGTCACTAAACCGGAAGCGTATTGTTTTTCAATTTCACGAACTTCATCTTCAGCCCGGGATATAATGGCTTCCTTTTGGTCGGGGACAACAAGATCATTAATCCCAATGGAAACGCCAGAATGGGTCGCGTAATGAAATCCCATATACATTAATTTATCCGCAAAAATAACGGTGGTTTTCAATCCTAAATTGCGGTAACAAAAGTCAAGTAACTTTGTTACCGCTTTTTTTGTCATCGGTTGATCCACTAATGCGAACGGCAACCCTTTAGGAACAATTTGCCATAATAAAATTCGGCCGGCAGCGGTATTTACTAAGCGCTCGCTTTCTTCTATTTCTCTCGCTTCGTTTAAAATGCCTTCTTTGATGCGCACGGCAATCCGAGCGTGTAAATCCACTTGGTCGTTTTCGTAAGCGCGGACCACTTCTTGGGCATCAGCAAATCGCATACCCTCCCCTTTAGCATTAACTCGGTCACGCGTGATGTAATAAAGGCCCAACACCACATCTTGAGAGGGAACGATAATCGGCTCACCATTGGCTGGATGCAAAACGTTATTAGTGGACATCATCAACGAGCGTGCTTCCAGTTGCGCTTCGAGCGTCAATGGAACGTGCACGGCCATTTGGTCACCGTCAAAGTCAGCGTTATAGGCTGTACAAACGAGCGGGTGCAACTGAATAGCCTTTCCTTCCACCAGCACCGGTTCAAATGCCTGAATTCCCAAACGGTGTAGCGTAGGTGCGCGGTTTAATAAAATGGGATGTTCGCGAATCACTTCTTCGAGAATATCCCAAACTTCCGGCCCTTCATTTTCTACCAATTTCTTAGCAGCTTTGACGGTAGTAGCTAAACCTCGCAGTTGCAATTTACTAAAGATAAAAGGTTTAAATAACTCTAACGCCATTTTCTTCGGCAAGCCGGCCTGATGTAATTTTAATGTAGGCCCAACGACGATGACGGAACGGCCTGAATAATCAACTCGCTTACCCAATAAATTTTGGCGGAAACGACCCGATTTTCCTTTAATCATGTCGGCTAATGATTTCAGTTGACGGCGGTTTGAGCCCAAAATGGCTCGTCCGCGCCGGCCGTTATCGAGCAATGCGTCGACCGCTTCTTGTAGCATGCGTTTTTCATTGCGAACGATGATGTCGGGCGCATTGAGATCCAACAACCGCTTCAATCGGTTATTACGGTTAATCACCCGACGGTAAAGATCATTTAAATCTGAGGTGGCAAAACGCCCGCCATCCAACGGAACTAAAGGCCGTAAATCCGGTGGTAAAACGGGCAATACGGTTAATATCATCCATTCGGGTTTATTTCCCGACTCTAAAAATGCACTTAATACCTTGAGCCGTTTGGTTAGCTTTTTCGTTTTGGTTTCAGAAGTCGTGATTTGAAGTTCGGTACGTAAGACCTCTATTTCTGCTTCAACATCAATGTCACGCAATAAACGTTGGATGGCTTCCGCGCCCATCAATGCCGTGAAATCATCAGCATATTCTTCTACGGCATCCAGGTAGGCTTCTTCTGAAAGTAATTGCCGGGGTTCTAAATCGGTCATCCCCGGGTCTACCACTACATAGGCTTCAAAATATAAAATGCGTTCGATGTCCCGCAGCGTCACGTCTAATAGCAAACCGATTCGAGAAGGTAATGATTTAAGGTACCAAATGTGAGCCACCGGTGAAGCCAGCTCAATATGACCCATGCGTTCGCGACGCACTTTTGCTAAGGTCACTTCGACACCGCATTTTTCGCAGATGACGCCGCGATGTTTTAAACGTTTATATTTACCACATAAACATTCGCAATCTTTAATAGGACCAAAAATTTTTGCGCAAAATAATCCCTCGCGTTCGGGTCTAAAGGTACGGTAATTGATCGTTTCCGGTTTTTTCACTTCACCATACGACCACGAACGAACTTCTTCTGGAGACGCCAGCTTGATACGCAATGCATCGAATTCAGCCATGTGTTTTTCACTTTTTAGCTGTTTTACTAAGTCTCTCAAGGCTTTCTCCCAGGCTTATTAGGGCCTGTCATCAATTCTATTATGCTATCCATAACCCGTTAATTTTCTGTGGTGTGCTGCTCACATACTTCCATGTATGCTGCTGTCCTCGAAAATCAACGACTTTCGGCTCAGCCTAGCTAATTGATGGCAGGCCTTGTTTTAAAAACTCTTTCATCTTTAGGCTTTGTCGTCCCCCGCTCGCGCGGGGACGACGGGTTTTAAGTCTTTCTGTCCACACCCTCACTCAAGAGGCAAGGACTAATTTATCAATCATTCTCCAAACCAATATCAATCGCCAACGAACGGATTTCTTTTACTAATACGTTAAATGACTCCGGCATGCCTGCATCCATTCGATGATCGCCGTCGACGATATTTTTATACATGCGCGTGCGGCCAGCTACGTCGTCGGATTTAACCGTCAACATTTCTTGCAACGTATAAGCTGCTCCGTAGGCTTCCAATGCCCACACTTCCATTTCACCGAACCGTTGACCGCCAAACTGAGCCTTCCCGCCGAGGGGTTGCTGCGTCACTAAACTGTATGATCCTGTGGAGCGCGCGTGCATCTTATCATCGACTAGATGGTTAAGCTTCAGCATGTACATGTAACCGACGGTAACCGGCCGATCGAATTTTTTGCCGGTTCGACCATCGTACAATACGGCTTGGCCGGACGAGGGAAGATCTGCCATTTTCAGCAACTGCTTAATTTCTTCCTCGGTCGCTCCGTCGAATACAGGCGAGGAAATGGGTACGCCTTTTCGCAAGTTTTTCGCCAACGTCACAATTTCAGAATCCTCCAATGCCTCTAAATCAAAGCGCTGGGTCTTACTCAAACCGTAAATGGGTTTCAATAACTTACGAAGCTCTTTAGCGTCCGCGCCCTTTTCAATTATTTCACCAATTTTTTTGCCTAATCCCTTCGCGGCCCAACCCAGATGAGTTTCCAGCACTTGACCGATGTTCATCCGCGACGGTACTCCTAAAGGATTAAGAACGATATCCACCGGCGTTCCGTCTTCTAAATAGGGCATATCTTCAATAGGGACGATGGTGGAAATGACACCTTTATTACCGTGACGCCCTGCCATTTTATCACCAGCTTGAATGCGTCGCTTTACAGCAAGATAAACTTTCACAATTTTAATGACGCCCGGCGCTAAATCACCGCCTTGGGTTAATTTTTGTCGTGAATCTTTTAATTTAGCATCTCGCGTTTCACGCAATTCTTTAAAATGTTCGTGAGAAGCTTCGAGCCGCTTGGTGGCAACATCGTCTTGCAAACGAATTTCAAACCATTTCTGTCGGGGTAAATCGACTAAGTAATTTTTCGTAATTTTCGTTCCCTTAGCGAGTTTATTTGGTCCACCCGCAGCAACGCCTCCCGTCAGCAATTTTTCCAAATTTTCAAACAGTGCGTCTTCCCGAACCCGTAGCTCGTCATTGAGATCTTTTTCAACTCTCGACAATTCAGCTTTTTCTATTTTTAAGGTCCGTTCGTCTTTCTTAACGCCTTCGCGAGTAAAGATACGAACGTCAATAACGGTTCCGGTAATACCGGGTGTTACGCGTAACGAAGTATCTTTTACGTCTGAAGCTTTTTCACCAAAAATGGCGCGCAATAATTTTTCTTCTGGGGTAAGTTGGGTTTCTCCTTTAGGGGTGACCTTACCGACTAAGATATCGCCGGCATTAACTTCAGCACCGATGTGGACAATACCGGACTCATCCAATTTCGCCAACACACTTTCACCGACGTTAGGAATATCCGAAGTGATTTCTTCCGGCCCTAATTTAGTATCGCGGGCCACACAGGTAAATTCCTGAATATGGATGGTGGTAAAGCGATCTTCTTCCACCAATCGCTCAGAAATCAAAATGGAATCTTCGAAGTTATATCCGTTCCACGGCATAAAAGCGACTAATAAGTTTTGCCCCAGCGCTAACTCACCGATATCGGTGGAGGGGCCATCCGCTAATACGTCTCCTTTTTGAACTTTATCACCGACTTCTACAATGGGATGCTGATTAATGCAGGTATTCTGATTAGAGCGAGTAAATTTCGTTAAGTTATAGATATCCACGCCGATGTCGTCATCGTTTTCCGTTTCTTTTCGGTCTACGCGAACAACGATTCGCGAAGCGTCAACGGAGTCAATGACACCGCTGCGCTTAGCAATGACCGTTACCCCTGAGTCCACTGCCACGGTACGCTCCATACCGGTTCCCACTAACGGGGTTTCCGGCCGAATGGTGGGCACGGCTTGGCGTTGCATGTTTGATCCCATCAATGCACGGTTAGCGTCATCGTGTTCCAAAAAAGGAATTAACGCAGCAGCAACGGAAACAATTTGTCGCGGCGACACATCCATATAATCAATCTTATCGGGTGTCGTTAAAGTAAACTCCCCTTTATACCGACAGGAAATTAAATCATCAACTAGCCGTCCTTTTTCATCAACATTGGTATTGGCTTGCGCAATGTAATAATCACCTTCTTCAATAGCTGACAAATACTCCGTTTCATCAGTCACTACACGATCAACGACCTTACGATAAGGTGTTTCTAAAAATCCATATTCATTAGCCCGAGCAAAAACAGCTAAAGAATTAATCAACCCAATATTAGGACCTTCGGGCGTTTCAATAGGACAAACTCGCCCATAGTGCGTCACATGCACGTCACGTACTTCAAACCCCGCACGTTCTCGCGTCAATCCTCCTGGTCCCAAGGCGGATACGCGTCGTTTATGAGTGATTTCTGAGAGCGGATTATTTTGATCCATAAATTGCGATAGTTGGCTTGAACCAAAAAATTCTTTCATGGCTGCAGAAACAGGTTTAGCGTTTACTAAATCCTGGGGCATGAGGTTTTCGACGTCGGCCAAACTGAGTCTATCTTTAACGGCGCGCTCTACCCGCACAAGACCCACGCGGAATTGATTTTCCGCCATTTCACCCACACTTCGGATACGTCGATTTCCCAGATGATCGATATCATCGACATTACCTTTACCATCACGAATATCGACCAATACGCGCAATACATCAACAACGTCTTCTTTGGATAAAACATCCAATCCGGTTAATTCTTTACGGCCTACACGGCGATTAAATTTCATCCGTCCCACTGCCGATAAACTATAACGCTCCGGCGAGAAGAATAAATTTTCAAACAAACTTTCTGCCGCTTCTTTTGTGGGTGGTTCGCCCGGGCGCATAATGCGGTAAATTTCCACGAGTGCTTCAAGTTGGTTGGTCGTGGTATCTAACCGCACAGTATCAGAAACGTACGGACCGCATTCGATCTCGTTGATATAAAGTGTATCCAACAACGCCGTTTTCGTGGCGCGTAAGTTTTTTAATAATTCAGCGGTAATTTCTTCATTCGCGTGCACTATGATTTCGCCAGTTTCTTCGTCAATAATGGTTTTCCCAATGACTTTGCCATATAAATAATCGTCGGGCAGTTCAAGTTTATTAATTTCTGCTTTTTCAATGAGGCGAATGTGGCGCGCTGAAATTCGACGATTGGCTTCAACGATAACTTTACCTTTTTTATCTTTTATTTCGACAACCGCGAGCTCGCCTCGTAACCGCTGCGGAATCAAATCTAAGGTGACGCTTTCTTGGTTAAGATGAAAGCGATTGGTTTTATAAAACATATCGAGGATTTGCTCGGTATCATAACCAAGCGCGCGCAAAATAACCGTGGCTGGCAACTTTCGCCGACGATCAATACGCACAAATAAACAATCTTTAGCATCAAATTCAAAATCCAACCAGGAACCACGATAAGGAATGACTCGGGCAGAATATAATAATTTTCCCGATGAATGCGTTTTTCCTTTGTCATGTTCAAAAAAGACGCCGGGGGAACGATGGAGCTGTGAAACCACCACGCGCTCAGTCCCGTTAATGACAAGACTGCCCGTCTCTGTCATCAATGGAATTTCGCCCATGTAAACTTCTTGCTCTTTAATATCTTTGATGGCTTTTTTACCGGCAAGGGCTTCTTTATCGTAAATGACCAACCTCATCTTGACTTTCAAAGAAGCCGCGTAAGTCAATCCCCGTAATTTACATTCCTCAACATCGAAAAGAGTAGATTCTTCTCCTAAACTGTAACCCACGTATTCAAGCACTGCATACCCAGAATAGCTGGTAATAGGGAAAACAGATTTAAAGGCGGCATGCAAACCGTTATCTTCGCGTTTTTCTGCGGCGATATCTTTTTGCAAAAATTTTCGATAAGATTCTATCTGTGTTTCTAATAAATAAGGCGTTTTTAATATTTCGACTTCGCGTTTCCCTAAATTGACGCGCGCGCGTCTTTTCTCAGGATAAGAAATCGTAGCTGAATTCCTACTTCTATTATTCGCTTGCGCCATGTACACACCTCATTTTTAAACTAACTAAACGATGATACTAACACCATTCTCGCAAAAGCGAGAAGCCAGAATGCCATTAGGCATTCTTTCCAATGGAGGCCCCGCCTCCGCGAGACCACCGTGGAGCGCTCAACAAGCATTGGGCGAGTCGATTATTCCAACTCAACTTTGGCACCTGCTTCTTCAAGCTCTTTCTTAATTTTTTCCGCTTCCTCCTTAGAAACGCCTTCTTTCACCACACTCGGGACTAATTCCACCAAATCTTTGGCTTCTTTCAATCCAAGACCTGTAATGGTGCGGATAGCTTTAATGACGCCAATTTTATTGTCGCCAAAACTGGCCATCTTTACGTTAAATTCCGTTTTTTCTTCAGTTGCAACCGTTTCGCCCCCGGCTGCCGGTCCCGGCACCGCAATGGCTGCTTGAGCAGAAACACCAAATTTTTCTTCCATTGCTTTCACTAAATCCACCACCTCCATGACGCTCATATTGGCGACTGCTTCTAAAATGTCATCTTTTGATAATTGTGCCATTATTATTTACTCCAAAAAGTTTACTATTAAGTACTAAGCTGCTTTTTGATCGCGCACAGCTGCCATGACTCGGACAACCTGAGTAATAGCTTCATTAATGGTGTGGGCCAACTTAGCCACTGGCGCCAATAGTACAGCCGCCAATTGACTCAAGGCCTCCTCACGAGACGGTAATCGCGCGACAAATTTCAATTTCTCTGCCGGCAACAATTCACCATCCAACACCAAGCCTTTTACTTCCAGACGTTCGTGTTCCTTAATAAATTTTTCAATCAAACGAGCAGCAGTAGCAGGTTCCTCTTGTGAAAAAAACAACACAATGGGACCCGTTAGTACTTCTTCGAGACAGGCATAGGTTGTCTCTTTAAATGCCCGTTGCGCCAGCGTGTTGCGATACACGCGCATATGCACGCGTGCTTCGCGAGCGCTTTTTCGTAATTCGGACATTTCAGATACTGTTAAGCCGCGATAATCAGCAGCCACCACAGAAACCGCTTCATTGGCGATGTCTGTGATTTCCGCAACCATTGCCTTTTTCTGTTCGAGATTTAAAGCCACTGCCTCTTCTCCCGTTGTTATTACAAAGAAATAGCTCTTGCTATTTCCACCGTTTCGGTGACAACCTGTTGGATAAGCACCGTCTGCGTGAGCAGCACACCTAGACGTGCTTTTAAACCATCAGGTACCCACGGTCTTCGACGGTTAACGTCAATGACGTTTACCGCGAAATCTTTTCTAACGTCACCCCCCATACCTGTATTCCGCTTCGATCCATACAGGCTACTAATTCCGGATGTTGCGCAATTTAGGATCCTATTGTTGTTTGATCTATAGCTATTCCAGGACCCATTGTGCTTGATAACGTTAATTTCTTTAAATATGTTCCTTTAGCTGCGCTCGGTTTAACTTTTTTGATATCATTCAATAAAGCTAGGAAATTTTCCTCCAGTGCCTTTTCTTCAAAACCCATCTTGCCAATAGTGCAGTGGATAATACCATTTTTATCAATACGATAGAGAATTTGGCCTTGCTTGGCATTCTTCACCGCCGAAGCGACATCCGTGGTTACCGTGCCTACCTTTGGATTGGGCATTAAACCCCGCGGTCCCAATACCTGACCCAATTTACCCACAACTCGCATGGTTTCGGGCGTTGCTATTACCACGTCAAAATCAATATCCCCGCCCTGGATGCGCTCAGCGAGATCGTCCAAGCCAACGATGTCCGCTCCAGCGGCTTTAGCTTTTTCTACATTATCTCCTTGAGCAAAAACAGCTACTTTCACCGTGCGCCCACTTCCGTGTGGCAAGACGGTGGCACCACGAATAGCCTGATCGGACTTGCGAGAATCGATCCCTAAGTTAATCGCTACATCAATGCTTTCATTGAATTTCGCTTTTGCACATTCCTTTATTAACTTGATAGCCTCTGAAAAAGGGTAAGCTTTATCACGCTGCACCTTTTCGGCGTGGGTTTTTCGTCTTTTCGTCAGTCTTGCCGCCATTATTCAACCCCCTCTACGTCGATGCCCATACTGCGCGCTGTTCCTGCGATGGTGCGGATAGCGGCCTCTAAATCAACTACGGTGAGATCGGGTGTTTTCATTTTGGCGATTTCCTCTAATTGCTGACGCGTTGCTTTACCTACTTTTTCCGTGTTAGGGCGCGCACTACCGCTTTTACCTTTAAGCACAAACTTTTTCAATAAAACAGAAGCGGGCGGCGTTTTAGTAATGAAAGAAAAAGTGCGATCCGCATACACCGTGATAATGACGGGAGTCGGCAAGCCCTTTTCAATATTTTTGGTTGCCGTATTAAATGCTTCACAAAATTCCCGGATGTTAACGCCATGTTGGCCCAACGCTGGACCCACCGGTGGACTGGGATTGGCTTCGCCGGCCTTTATTTGAAGGCGAATATAGCCCGTTATTTTCTTTGCCATAATTTTCTCCTGGGTTCAATCGCTCATCATCTGTTATTCAATGAGCTCCCCAATTGCTTTTAAAAAATCTCGGCCGCAAACGCCAGAGATTTTACTTTAAACGCACAGATTTACTCTATGCTCCTAACTTTTTTCGACCTGACCAAATTCCAATTCGACCGGCGTCGAACGTCCAAAAATAAGAACTGAGACTCGCAAACGGTTTTTTTCGTAATTGACGTCTTCAACCACGCCGTTGAAATCGGCGAACGGGCCTTCAATTACACGAACGACTTCACCAGGCTCAAAAAGCACTTTCGGTTTAGGTTTGGCCTCCCCTTCTTCAACCCGTCGTAAAATTTGTGCTGCATCTTTATCAGTAATGCCCCCGATAAAACGTACTACTTGGGGTATGTTTCGTACTAGGTCGGAGGTTTTATCATTCATGATCATTTGCACTAAAACGTAACCTGGAAAAAATTTGCGTTGGCTTTTTCTTTTTCGCCCACTTCGCATTTCCACCACTTCTTCTGTTGGAACAATAATTTCACCAAAAAATTCATTGAGTTCTTTTAGATGGATATGTTCTTTAAGCACTTTAACAACGTAATTTTCGTCACCCGAATAAGTGTGTATCACGTACCAACGTTTTTTTTCTTCAGTCATCTTTAATAAACTCCTCAAAACCCCCAGCGCGATCAACAAGAACAATAATTCTTCGGACGCGAGATTTTATTATCCTCTTTGTCCAGCCATCCATCCGATAGCCCACATAAATAAACTATCAAGGCCCCATAAAATGAGGGCCGTAATTACAACCATCACAATAACAACCAACGTTGTTTGAAGCGTCTCTTGACGAGTTGGCCAAACTACTTTGCGCAACTCCGTCCGCGCGCCTTTAATAAAACCCCAAGCCATTCGGCCTTTGTCAGTTTGTGAAGCGATCGCCAATAATATCACAAGCACGACAATCCCAACGGCTGCACGAATAGCCCACGTCACTTGGCTATAATAAAATTCAGCTACAATCGCTGCGACCAAAAGAGTAACAATTAGCAGCCATTTTAAGCCATCGAACCGTGACTTTTTTTCTAGCGTTACACTTTGTTGGGCCATAAATTTTCTCTTATCCACTGCTTCAGAGAGCCAGCTCTCGTTAGCAGGCCAGGAGGGGATCGAACCCCCAACCTGCGGTTTTGGAGACCGCTGCTCTGCCAATTGAGCTACTGGCCTAAACAGAAAACAGTAAGTGGTGCGGCTTCGCCGCCACTAATTTCAATTGTTGTATCAACAACACAACGTTTCTATCTATTGTCCTCGCAGTCTTCTGCAACCTCCGATTATTCAATAATCTTCGTTACCACTCCTGCTCCCACCGTGCGGCCACCTTCCCGTACCGCAAATCGTAACCCTTCGTCCATCGCTACCGGCGCAATCAAGTCAACCGTCACTTTCACATTATCTCCCGGCATCACCATCTCTACCCCTTCCGGTAAACTCAATAACTGGCCCGTCACGTCCGTCGTGCGAAAATAAAATTGCGGCCGATAGCCTTGTAAAAAGGGTGTGTGGCGCCCGCCTTCTTCCTTCGACAACACATAAACCTCCGCCTCAAATTTCTTGTGCGGCGTGATCGACCCCGGTTTCGCCAATACTTGACCCCGCTCCACTTCTTCGCGTTTCGTCCCTCTCAATAAAATCCCTACGTTGTCACCCGCTTGACCTTCATCCAATAATTTGCAAAACATCTCAACGCCCGTGCACGTCGTCTTCATCGTTTCCTTGATCCCCACTATCTCTATCTCGTCTCCCACTTTGATGATCCCACGCTCTACGCGTCCCGTCACCACCGTCCCTCGGCCTGAGATCGAAAACACATCTTCTATCGGCATTAAAAACGGTTTGTCTATCGCTCGCTCCGGCTGCGGGAAATACGTGTCCATTGTTTCCACTAATTTGATTATCGAGGACTCCCCAACCTCACTCTTATCACCTTCTAACGCCTTTAACGCTGAGCCCACTATAATCGGCGTCTCATCGCCCGGGAAATCATAACTGTTCAATAAATCCCTCACTTCCATTTCCACTAATTCCAACAACTCTTTGTCATCCACCATGTCAGCTTTGTTCAAGTAAACTACTATGTTCGGAACACCCACTTGCTTAGCCAATACAATGTGTTCTCGCGTTTGCGGCATCGGGCCGTCCGCTGCGCTCACCACCAATATAGCTCCGTCCATCTGCGCCGCTCCCGTGATCATGTTCTTCACATAATCCGCGTGGCCCGGGCAGTCTACGTGCGCGTAGTGGCGCTTGTCGCTTTGGTATTCCACGTGCGACGTCGCTATCGTGATCCCGCGTGCACGCTCTTCTGGCGCGTTGTCAATCTGGTCAAAGGCTTTCTTTTCACCACCGTATTTCTCCGACAACACCTTCGTCAACGCCGCCGTTAACGTCGTCTTCCCATGATCCACGTGCCCAATCGTCCCAACATTCACATGCGGCTTCTCTCTTACAAATTTTTCCTTCGACATGAAGATGACCTCCGAAAAAACGATTAATCAAATAATAATTCTTAAGGCGTTGCAGTAAGCCTCGCTACCAGTCTGGAGCCCACAACCGGACTTGAACCGGTGACCTCTTCCTTACCAAGGAAGTGCTCTACCGCCTGAGCTATGTGGGCGGAGCGGGTGATGGGAGTCGAACCCACGCTATCAGCTTGGAAGGCTGAAGTTCTACCGTTGAACTACACCCGCTTTTCAAAAGACACTGAAGGTGGTGCGGCTTCGTCGCAATATATTTTTTAAACTATCGCGAAGCGACACAGCGATCTGTCTTCTGTCATCAGTCCTCTGTCTTCTGATGTGGAGGGGGTAGGATTCGAACCTACGAAGGCTGAGCCGTCAGATTTACAGTCTGATCCCTTTAGCCACTCGGGAACCCCTCCAAATACGCTTACCCACTCAAATCACAAAGATGAAAGAACCCTGTCGGGCTTTTTCACCGATGTCATGCACAAATCACCTCAAAAATCAAGCGTGATATTGTGCGTAACAATACAGTGGATGTCAACCTGAATGTGGAAAAAGAAAAGCTTTGGTCAGCCTGGGGCCCAATCAAAATAATGGATGCTTTTAATTGGGGCTTGGACGGCGAGAGCCGCCATGTAGCCTTTTGCGCTGGGAAGAGGAGAAAGCGACCATTGAGCTGGTGCTTCCGGCTCGCCTTGGACCCATAAGAGGGCATCCTTTTCCGCTTTCGCATCCGTTGTGAATTTCTGCAAGGGGAAAGATAATCCCTGAGAAATCGCTTTTAGATAAGCCTCTTTCAATGTCCAAATTCGATAAAATCCTTCAAGCCGTGCTTCAGCGGGTAATGCTTTCAACGTTTGGCTTTCCTCAGGCGAGAAAAACCGCTCGGCGATTTGCTCGACGTGAACACCCGATTTCATAAATTCGATATCAATACCAACCTCTCGATTCCGCGTTACCGCACACAAAGCGAAAGCGCTTGAATCTGAAAGGTTAAATTGTAGTAAAGGGCTGTCCTTAAGATAGGGTTTTCCATGATGGTTATAACGACATCGGACTCGTCCTTTTAATTCCGGTAAATAGCTCGCTAAGATAGTATGCAACGCTGCATGCGAGGTTACAAAACGACGCCGATGTTCGGATTGTATAAAACGATCAGCCCGCGCTTGCTCTCCCGGCGATAAAATTTTCCATTTCTTTTCGATTCCTTGAGTGGGACGATCTAAAAAGACGCGCCACACATGCACATCGCCTTCGATAAGCGAAGGCTTTTCCTCAATAACTTTCCAAGTATTACTCATCTACGTGATTTTATCGCTTTGCCACCCGATACATTTGTCCATTCGCAACGTTAAATAAAATCCAAATCTCATAGCGAGCAATAACAACAAACCTGTAATTATATAAAACATACTCCCTCAATAATAATGTTTATCCGCTTCCAAATCTTTTTCGATAATGGTTTTTTGTTTAGATCATATTATATAGTACACATAAAGTTTATAACTCAAAATAATAATAAATAGAATGATCCCGACATAAAGCATTACATTTAATCCATATTGACTGGAAGTGACATTTCATACAATCAAACTTTGCTCTGCCGCTGTTGAGGATGGCATAGTAAAATGGAATACAGTGAATCCGATAGTGCCAAATAAGTCCCATGATCGCTAATGCACTCGAGCAAAAACAGAAAGTATATTACCTAAAAAAAATTACTTAACAAAGTTAATATTATCCCTAGATAAGCAAAAATAGATCCGAAATATTCCCGCGGGTGATGATTATAGCCATTTAACCACACACCCATGGCACGGATAACTAGATTATTAAGCGGATAAATCGTGGCGTCTTTAGGGTAAGTAATGTATAGCCTTTAATGCGATAAAGCACCAAAAGAGCTGCGAGTAAAAAAGCAATCGTTAAAAATACAGTGGCAATGTAATGGATTTTTCAACCTAATTCACGCAGATCTCCTTCGGTTCTTCCCTGGATATAAGCTGAACCGTGCATGAGTACCATTAGAACAGAAGCTGTTCGCGATAAAATTCCAAAGCCATTAAATAACTCAAACCAACTTCCCGTATAATAATCTTGAAATAGGGAATCAAAATGAAAAGGAAACCCTAGCAAGCAGTTGCCAAAAGCCAACCCAAAGAAAAATACTGGCACGATAGAACTAATGAGTAAAGCAAGATCCCATAAACGCCACCAAATAGGACTCGGCAATTTTCCTGGATAATCATAGCCTAGCGGACGCAAAAAAAGAGCCCACATGATAAATAATGAAATAAATATAACCTGGAAAACGCTGTGCTATAAACCACCGGCAAACGACGAAAGCCCGCCACCCACAAATAAAATCCAAGTGAGATTATCACCTTAGATGGGCGCACTCGTATTAAGCAAAATTCGTCACTGCGTTTCATTGCGCAAAAAAGCATGATCATAGTGACGCTAAAACCAAAGCCAGCGGTGTTTGCATAGACAACTAAAATTGAACCAATGATCATCCGTCAAACTACTTTCAAAGTCGTTTTTTTACCTTTCAAAATAATAACGCCCGATCTCTAAACTGCTGCGTTCGCGACGAGCGTATTTAAACATTAAAAATAATTCAATAACAAATAATGACGAATAAAAAGCAATATAGCCTAATAAACTCGTCATTACGGTCGATACGGATATTGTCACAACACTCATAAAAGTCGGCAATATTTCGTGTATGCTCCACGTGTTGGCGACCACTTTCTGCCAGAATCCATCCGAATTCAGCAGCTAAAAAAGCAATGGAATAGCGTAAAGTGCACAGCGTAAAAATAAGCGGTCCTGCGTGAGTGTATTGCAATAACAATAAAAAAACCAAAAATTAATAATAAAAGCATCAGGCCCCAAAGCCCAAACATAAATCGGAAGGAGCAAAAAGCAATGGCCGTGTTAGGAATAGTATCGCGGCGCGTCGCCGCTTCAATTTCCGCCGGGGTCGAATTCACAACACGAAGATTATAACGATCTAATAAAAACCAAAATCGTTTTTATAACGATTATAAAGATTGCGAGATTGCTATTTTCAATGCCTTGCTTATAACCTTTCATCAACTCAAGCGCACCAGGCACAAGGCCTTTTAGGGAGTGTGTGGCAATGAGACTCAACCCGTAAGGAATAGGAATGACGAAATAATTTTTTTATCCTTTTTGACTGGGAAAAGCGACGAGATACCAAGACGCCGACGGTTTTTGCGTTTGCCATTGCGCTTCTATGGCGGCCATTTTCTCAGGTTCATATTTAGCAACTTGCAATCCATTTTGATCCCCATAAAAAGCAACAGCCAAAGCGCAAATTAATCCAAAACCCACCCCCACGGTAAAAGAGCGTTTCGCAAACTCTATATCCATTCCTACCAATATATAAAAAAGCACTCACCTAGATAACAGATATTGAACCCGTTAAAAAATCGTCAAAAGCGACGTGACTAATTTGTATTTGTGCCAAGGAATTTAAATAAAGCCCAATAATGCTGTGCAACTCTAAGCTTATGTTTTGATAATTAAAGGTCGTCGCGGTAAATTTTTGCATCCAACTGTTGCTTGCTAAAATATTAACGATAGGAAGGCCCGCGCCTAATGCCATTAAAAAGGGTGATTCGCAAATTGGCTTTTTTACCCACTTTATTCCAGCTCAAAAAGAATAGGGCAAGCATCGTGGCTTCTAACATAAAAACGGTGATTCATTCGACGGCCAACACCGGCACGAAACTGCCGCCAATCGTCCGTGAGAAGTAAGCCTAATTTTGACCGAATTCAAATTCAAGTATAATACCGGTTAATACACCCATCGCGAAATTAATGGCTAATAATTTCGACCAAAATTAAGTCATGTCTTTGTAAATAGCATTCCTGGTTTTGACGTAAACCGACTCCATGATGAGCAAAATCCAAGTCAAACTTAACGTTAAAAGAACAAAAAAATTAAAGAGTGCTGTTAAAAAATTGAAAACGGGAAAGATTGATGAGCTCGTTTGTTGGAAACACACTGAATATCCTTATCCTTTAGAGAGTGGGGCAATCCTAACATAGGAGAAAAAATATGACAACCAGCGATTAACTGAGCCCTGTTCAATCACAGGGCTCGTTGAAGTTTTAAAGGGTAAGGCCAAGGGCTTCTTCTATTTTTTCTTCATTTTGTCGTTGGGGTAGAATCCTCTCTTTTAACTCGTCCACTTCTAATTCAACAAACTTATCCCATGTAGTTTTACCATACTTTATTTTACCTATTGGCCTATTTTCTTGGATGGCTCGAATAACGGTATTTAAAAATTTCCGTGTATCGGTCTCGCGACCCTATCTTCATCGGTTAGCGACAACAAATAAGATAACTCTGCGCTTCTTCCGAATAAAGAGTTAAATCCGACCCTGTTAAGTGATTTTTATTTGCTGCACCACCATCGCTAAAAAACTTTTTACAGTCTGTAGTGCTAAACCCGACTCGAGAAAACATTCCTACCGCTCGCTTGAACTCAATATCTAATTGGGCAACTGCTCCTAAATTCCTTTTTAAGATTATTTTTGGACCTAGGATATTTCGGCACAACCATGTGTCAATTTGTTTTTGAATTTAATCTCTATCCTCGGGTCTTAATACCCTCTCCTTATTGGGACCATCAAACTGATAATAGTCGCGATTAGCTAGTCTTTGATCTTCGAAAGAATCCTACTCTATTCCCTTTTCCACCATCAGCAAACTTTTCAGATCCTCATTAATTAATACAATTTAAAGGGCTTGGGCGTAGACGTTGCCTTGGAATCTCTTGTCAAAAGAAGTGAGACTCCTGCGACCATCTAAAAACATTTCGCTCGACTTGCCGCTTAGTGTTGATTAAAATTTCCTCACCTAGGCCATTTCGCACCCAAGCTAATAATTGATCCCCCATAATGCTTGGGCACAGGGGAACTTGGCGACATTGAGCCATAACCGAGCAGGGAAAAAGCTTTCACCCAGTTGATTCTTTATATTTCCTAAATTAGAAAAAATTGTTTTCACACCTTCAACAATCGCTGAAAAAGCCACCTGATGATCACCCTCAGCATCAATCGTTACGGTTCCATTTATAGAATTTTATGAAATACCTTTTCTACTTTCTGCGAGTTCCTTAAATTGAGATCTAACTTGATTGATATTTTCTTTTAAAAGCTTTTCTCACAGTCATAAAGTTTTCTAGTAATTTTATTGATTGTTGCTATGTTCCAAGCTGTTGTACTGTTTCCCATTGTCTAAATAAGAGCCTATGGGTCTTCAATTAAGTGATGATAATTAGGGCATGATTCGGGATCAACATCTCGACTCAAACCAAGGCTTACTACTTACTATTAGAGGAAAGTTTCCTACAATCCCTAGCGGCACATTAACCGAAAACACATTGAGTAATTTGAATATATTAACGATTTCAGAACTTCTTCTTAAAATTTCTAATTCCTCTTTTGCAATCACAGAAATAGAAGTTTAGGCTTTTCCTGCTTCTTCGTGTAATTTTCTTATTTCAGGGTCTTTCGAAAGATTGTCGTCTTCTTTACTTTCCGACTTAAATTCTTTTAACTTTTTGTCAAGCCCATATATTGGCTTATCGCCGTTTTCTTGTGCTGATCAAAACCATTTTCCTTCAGAGTTTTTTCGTAAATATTGCGAATATTAAAGGCCGCGTACATCAAAACATCACAGGTCTTCCACTGCAACAAATCTGCATTTGCTTATTTTGCAACAAATTGTGCGAGAAAGAGGGGCGGTTCCGTTATGTTAACTAACACGGATTTGAAAGCCAGTAGTTCCGACCCAAACCATTTAATCAACAATCCCTCGGAAATACCGTAAGAAGTTTTATTTTTGATGTTTTTTCTTAGTCCTTTTGCTCTAATTCTTCTTGAATCCAATAAGGCTTTATTATACGATCAAAAATCTCGTTAACCTTCTTTTGTCCTGCTGCTGATTCTTTCTCCAATTCCCAGCCGTGCAGATTTCCATATTCTGATTTTTTAATCGAGTGCTCCCCTAGCAGGAAAAAGCAGGCTCAACCCCATCCCATCAATAAAAAGCAGCAAAAACAAAGGGGCTATTGCGGAAAGTTATTTGCGATTGGACATGATTAAACCTCACAAGAAGGTGTTGGATTCTATAACAAATGGATTTCCCCGTACACGAAGGAAAGCGATGAATTTATCTTCTGAGCAGGCGGAATTAATGGAAAGGTTTGTTTTAATTGAAGCAA
>NZ_CAJRAM010000009.1 GCF_907164965.1 Coxiella endosymbiont of Ornithodoros maritimus | reverse complement strand
GGGGTTGAAAACAATGTCCCTGACATGCTCTAAGCCGTAGCAGAAATAAGAATATTGAGGTCTTCACGATCATCAACTTTCCTCGCTCTGAGCGGGAGCCGGCCAAAAAAACCTTTTGACCAAATACCCAAACCGCCATGTCAAAGACCTTTTTTAATACCACATATAAAATGGAATCGCTTGCTTTGCCAGCCATGTAAAAAATTCACCGCTGTCAAATTCACGGTCTGCTAACAATCCCTTGATCTTCACCGATTTAAAAGTCTCTAAAAAGCCCCGAATTAAGGCCTTTTGTTCGTTAAAATTAGAACTTCCCGCTTTGGGAAGAATTTCCCAAAATAAAGGAATAACCATGCCTTCGTAAGCAATACTCAGCATAAAAATATTAATTTTCTGTTTGCCACAATACCAATTGGTTCGGTCTATCACGAGATAATACTCCTGCGCCGATCCAAGCGCAGCGCTAAAATCCAGCGGGCGATTTTCAGAAAGTCCATCTGGAATAAGCCACAAAATCGTTGAAGTCGTCGACAACGCGAGCTGACTTTCGCTCCCCCTCCAAAGGCTAAGGCAATCTCAGTTAAATTAATCATTTTTACCGCAAATAAACTTAACAGCATGCGCACAAAGCAACTCTTTCACGCTTTGTTCCGCCCTAAATATCTATTTTAAACTAGTTACTAACCCGCTGATGTCTTTCATCGAGAACTCCTTATCCTTCAATAACATCAGAAATTCTACTCAACACTCAGCAGCTTTTCTCACTATTTCATCAACTGAACTGCTTTCGTCATGTATAGAGCTCTGTGATTTATAATAATTGATAAAACTCAAAAAGTGCGAGATAATATATCTTCAGCTTAGTTTAAGCCACGGCGTCACATGAGAGACAGTGTGATGACGACTTACAGTAAAAACCTGTTTTTGGGAATTTGCTTATGATTAACTCATTGAGTGCACTTAAAAAGTGCAATTCATTTTTTAACATAAAGCGTATTTTCTACCTTTTTTTCTTTATTATTTTTTGGCATTATTTTACTAAAAATAAATTACTGTGCGGCTGACGATAGCACGATTTCTTTGTTTCCTTTAGATAATTACGATCAAACGCTTTCTTCCTGGGTACAACCCGACGACCCTAATTACGATAAACCTTTAATTACCCCAGCGGTCCAAGAAAAACACTTGCAATTGTTTTATGACCATTATTTTGGCCCTTTTTCTCCGTGGAACGAGGATTACATCAACAAAATTTTACACCAATCACCGCCCGATAATCTAAAATCGATTGAAGAAAATATTATTGCTTCTTTCTCCAACAAGGATAAACTACCAGAAAAAATTAACTATGGTGAAAATTTCAGGCCCTATTCTTCCAGGTGGATCGAAGCACTTTCCGCTAATATCGATCCTGAACGATTAGATCAATTGGCGTATCAATCCAGTAACCGCGGGATTGCGGTGACTAATTTAAATGCCCCGGGTACTTCCTACTACCAACGTAGCTTTTTACGATCACCACCTTGCTGGTCAAGGTTACCCTTTTGATAATTTACAAATGTCAGCACTACGGGCAGGCACGTCCGTTTATATTCTTTGTAAAACACAGGATCTCGCTTGGTCGTTAGTGGTCACACCACACTATATTGCTTGGGTCAAAAGAAATGGAATTGCCCATATGGATGAAGCTTTTATCAGCACATGGACGACAGCCGCTAAAAAACAATTAGCTGCCATTATTCATACGAAAACTAATATTATCGATGATCAAGACCAATTTCGGTTTTTAGCTTACGTAGGCTCCGTATTTCCAGCTACCCAGGCAGCAGAAAAAATTAAAATAATGATTCCGGTCCCCACTTTGAATGGCTCTGCCGCTATCAATTTTTCCACCGTTTCCACAGCCAATGCTGTTCTTATGCCATTCCGAACCTACGCCCCATCAATATAGCCACGGTCATTACGACCTTAATCGGTCGTCCTTATGGATAGGGTAGCATGTATTTTTATAACGACTGCTCCGCCGAATTGAAAAGTTTATTTACGCCGTTCGGTGTTTGGTTACCCAGGCATTCTTCAGCTCAAGTGTATGCAGGAAAAATGTTGGATATGTCCAAGGATAACGAAGAGCAAAGGCTAACTTATTTAATAGAAAAGGCTCATCAACTAATCACTCTTGTTTATATTGGAGGACATATTGTCCTATTTATCGGTAATTATCCGAATCCCAATGGCCCCTACCATACGACGATGGCCATGACTTATCAAATCTTTGGGATTTGAACCCGAATCCGCCCACGCGTCGCGCTGTTGTTGGTGAAGCGGTTTTCTTTCCTATCCTGCTCCAATACCCAGAAGATCCTTCTTTAACTTCACTCGCCAACAGAAAATATTTTCAAATTTCTTATTTGGATGAATTACCCAATTATCTTTTTAAATTAAATACAGTTAATTTAAAAGCGTTGATGGCGCCCACTCCTTAAAGTGCAAGCCGCTGTACTTTCAGTTTTAACCTTCACTTAACCCGCTGAATGTATCCACTATGACAACCGAGAGAATGGTCATGATTATCCTCGATATATGATTACGATTACCCCGCTATCTAAACTGATTATATTCTAGATCTGTTAAGCCGATGTTCTACCCAAGGAGAGCTAAAAATGCCAAGAAGCTCGAGTGACGATAGTAATTATAGTTTTAATACAACCGACACAGAAAACTCTTCTAAAGAAGACATTGAAGAGTTAATAATCCAGCTTTACCATGCCTTAGATGAAGACGACCTTCCCAAATTTCAAACAACCTATGAGGCGATCGATACTCCGCCTTCCGAAGTTACGCTGCACGTTGATTTGACAAATTTATTTTCATCAGCGATCGATAAAACTGCATTATCAATTGCCGATTTTTTAATTAAAGATGCGGTTAAAACTGCAATCTCCGAAGATCTCCGCTCTTACCTAATTACTACAATAACACTGGAAAGTTACGAATACATAGTCGAATTATCCGCAAATAACGGCTAGCAACTTTCATTTTCTGACGATACCGAAGACGGAAGAAATTTAATCGATGTATTAATCCAATAGAATGAATATAGGGGACTTAATTTTCAGGATTTTTTACAGTTGGGCTGTTAATTATGAATAATAGTTCTTTTGATTTATTAAAAATTATCTTTCAATCGGATGTGAGCCTTGTAGAAAGTTATTATTCAAAACCCATTGAACATCTTCAAAACTTATTAACGTTAAGCCCCCATAATATACAAATTTCTTATCGGGACGAGCCAATGGGGCAGAGGCATTTTATGATCACTGGACGATTCGCAAGGCTACAAGGTTTAATACAGAAATTCATCTAGCCCCCGATTGGAATCTCAATGCCTTACGTTTACATCAAACAAACTACACTCTTGCTTACTTTCAATAACCAAAGGTTGGGCCCCGTTGCCTTCTGTTGCAGACACTTTTAATCGCTTGCGGCTATATTTTATTTATTCCAGGACGAGCGCGCAAAACTGCTGCTAAACGACCGCAAGTCCATGAACCTAGAACGAGGAGCTATGAAAAAATATTTAATTAAAATGCTTTACGACGAGGGAGAGCTATATTAGCCATATACGAAGGTTCATGGCTTTTATGGGAAACACTTGGAGGGAATTTAAAAGCAGTGAATGAACATAATTACCGCGATGGAATGCTCCACAATTGCCAAGAGATTCTTCCGATCATGTTACTCATAATAAACTCATTCACAACATAACTATTGAAAGAACATCGTTGCTTCAAAAAGCGATGTTTGGCAAAATGCATACTCCTCCTCGGCGCATTCCTGTAAATAGCGTTAATTGGTTGGCAGCCGATGACGCCGCTGGGTTACCACCTTCGGTAAGGATCAGCGCACGAAGTGCGCAATGATGATGCGATCGCCCCCCCAAAAGCGCTCAGCATGATCGTTTAATGGAGCCAGAAGAAAAAAGCATAGAAGCATTTGAGTCAATACCCGGTTCCCCAGTAATCGGCTATCAGTCACATCCTGAAGCCTTTAATCGTAACGACCCCCTCAAAATTTCCGAAGCTCATACAAATTTACTCGGTTTCATGACCAAGGCAGGTATCGCTTTTAATAGAAAATAACATATGTTATCTAAACTATCGTCATTTTTTATTAAAAAAGAAATGTCCTTCATGCACAAGAAGAAAAAAAGCACCTTCAAACCGGCGCCTTTTTTCAATTTATCGTCGCGAAAAAAATCGCAGCAAGTTAAGAAATAAGTTGATGAAATCCAAATACAACATTAAAGCGCCATTAACAGCCCCTTTTAATTGTTTGCCTTCACCCCAGCCGCCCGATTGCAGGTAAGAAAGCTTAATGCGTTGAGTGTCATAAGCGGTTAAGCCTGAGAAAACCAATACACCAATGGCCGAAATAGTGAGCTGCATGGTATTGGAACGTAACCCGGGGATGAAAAAAGCAAGGAGCATCATCCCAATCATTCCAAATAGACCCATAATGCAAAACGTTCCGATGGGCCCCAAATCACGCTTCGTTACATACCCAAAGACACTCAGCCCCAAGAAAGCAAGGCTGGTGACGGCCAGCGCATCGAAGACGTTTTGTTTCGTATAAGCATATAAAACAACACTTAGGCTGACTCCTGTCAATACCGTATAAAGCACGTAAATCAACGCTGCTAACGTAGCCGTCAACCGCTGATTTGACCACGTGAGTCCAATAACCGCCGCAAATTGCGCGATAATTAAGCCGAAAAAGAGCCCTGGCGTGTGAACGATTTTATTAAAAAGATAACTATGAGAAAAAATATAATACCCCGTGCCTGCTGAAAGCGCTAAACCTAGGACCATCCATAAGTACACCTTGCTCATGAAATGAGCAACTGTAAGGCTTTGAACGCCGGACCGTCTCGGCTGATAGGCATTTGATAAATTAGACATAAAACCCCCACCTTGAATGATTGTCGGGTCATTATATAGAAGTTCCTGCTTGTCTGCAATTTCTAGTCTTCTAACTTTTTTTGCTAGGGTTAATGAGGTAGGGACTGGATCTTTGATTACCAGCGGTAGCCCGTATGGAGCGAAGTGGAATACGGGCTACCGATTTTTGTCCAAAAAACCAGGTGTGATTTAGCCCGTTAAGATTGAATTAATTTTTGGATATTAAAATAACCTTTGTATTATTAATTTCCTAAAGATGAATACAAATGAAAAAACAAAAGAAAATGGCAAAGGGTTTGCGCCCCCCCTGAAGTGCTCGCAGAATTGATCCTTTTACAGTTAACGCCTACTGAACTTTCTCGTATGGGCTGGGTCAATCGCAATTTCAAGCTTCTAACTACTGCATTTCTTTCTGATGGTCACTATATGGAAGGAGATTCACATAAGCTGTTCTTTAGTGCTAACCCGTTCCTTGCAGAAAATGAAGAGAAGAGAACGCCATTTTGTAAAGCAAAAGCAGTGGTTAAACGGGGACTGTCTCTGTCAGCAATTAGGATGTCTATTAAAATTTTTACACCCCACCGCAAAGACGAAGATGATGCAGCTTAATCACGCTTGGGAGCGGGCATTTATTTTTAATGACGGATTACTTCGCGATTTCCATCCTTATAAAATAGCATTGAAATTGGTTAAAAACACTTACGTTATCTCAACGGAGAGTCCTACAGAACCTCCAACCGACCCAAAGACTCAACGAGCTGCTCGACAAGCATTAACTCAATTCGGCCAAAATAGTCAAGAATTCAGAGGCGCTTTCCGATCGTATTATCGGCTCTCCAGAAACAGAAACATCCGAATTATTTTAGTGGAATTATCACTGCTGACAGTTCTTATCGCCAGTGTTGCTAGTGCAGCACAATCGAAAAACTCGCTAGCAAGCGGCTAGGTCTATCGGGAGCAGCTTTAGGTAGTATCAGCCTTTTTTATCAGCATTTGAATCTCTTCATTTCTCTCTTCTGTTGCTGCTGTTGTTCCTTGGACCCTGTTAGACACGACCCCGTTGTTTTAGCCGACTCGAATTTATTTTGTAACAAAAAAATCGTAGAGCCGATGAAGAAGCTTATTTGCTTGAAGAAGGCTTAAGCGATAACAGCTTATTAAGTTGGGCTGAGCTCACGAAGCCCAACAGTATAGAAAATGGAGAGGTCAGGTACGGACACTTAGCTCTTCTCCTTCATTGGTGCTAACAAGCACTAAATCCGTACCTGACCCCATTTTGATCTATTCTGATTAAAAGCTAAATCTGGGGGCTTCTTCCTCGTTATGTGAAAAAACATTTTCCACACTCCGTAAAATTTTCTTATCAGGCCCTCATCAAAATTACGAATGAGAAGTTTATCTTCGTGTACAGTTATGAATGAAGTTTGACGAAGCATACCACCTGAATCCACCTTTCGGCTTTTCTCCTCTGCCCTCAATGGGAAAAGGTTATGGTGTCTATTATTTAAAAAGGTGATTTTTTCCCGTAAGTTATCGTCTTCGCTTTTGACTTCCGAAGACTTCACACCAGCATACACTCTATCGAGCACTTTATTTACAACTAACCACATTTTAAAAGAATCAGCCGCGGCAATAAATGTTTGATCGGGCAGCCCTGCTTGAAATTTAAATTCTCCTTTACTCTCATCATAAATCATTCGACTCACCACTAATCTCTCGTTTTTTCACTGCCAGGTATTATGCTGTAAAAAAGAACGTAGCGTAAATATTCGCTACGTTAAGAGACAATATAAAATGGAAGTTAAGGTACGGACCCTATCATTACCCACAAGTCACAGCGATTTCCATTTTAAACTTCCTGATCCGCAGAGAAGTCCAGACGCGCTTTTAGCGCACTGCGCACGCAGTGCGCCGGGTCCACACCTGCGCGGGGACGGCGAGGGAGGTGGAATGGTGGGTTTAAGTTTTTAGTTTTTACCAATTGTGGGTAATGATAAGATCAGTACCCGATCCCTTTCATTAAAAATCGCTGTTAAAAACGGAGTTTCTGATTTAAAATAACTTTATCATCAAAGTAAATTTGGCTGTCGGAGATCACTAAATCTAAATGAATGCTGTTGTCTTTCTTTCCACCTAAACCGAAGTGTAATCCCACGTGGCGCTCTTCAAAAACGCCCGTTGTTCCTTTCAATGTTGGCAAACCTTCGTTAGTACCGATACCAATTTCTTCAATTTTTCGATAAGTTTTTGCATTCTGAAAATAATATTCTAAATCCTTCAACGGCTCCGAATGTGCAGTTTTACAACCCACGATCATACCTCTTTCAATCTCAAAGGTTATGGGTTCATGGATAACCCGATATTTTTCGCCAAACGGAATAAGGCTTAATAAAAAACCGATAAAAACAAAGATCCCATTTATATCCTCAATGTGAGTGACAATTTCGCTCAGCACGCCTTCTCGATAATTTAATGCCATCTAAATTGGTCCATAGATCACGCGTGGTCAAATCAATCGTAACACGACTGCCCAATTCGCTCTGCACTCGCATGACGCGTGATTGATTGGATATTTCAATAAAATATTGATGAAGCGATTGTATTCTTTTCGGAGAGATATGAAAAATATTGTCAAAATAGTCCGCAATATCGACTCAAAAAATATTTTTGAGGATATCATCGGTTGTTTTATCCAAGAATAGTCGAACACGTTCCGTATACCTCTCAAAAGTTTATTCACTGTGTGATTTGTCATACAGTAAAACACACACGTCACTGGAGTAAAAGGCATCCAGTTAATCTTGAAGATTGGTATTATCGAAATTACAAGCGATCCACTGAGTGCGAGAGGAAGGCGGTTCTTGTTCGCATGAATTATCTTTTTAGCTAATTTTTTACACGGACTTGAAAAGTAAATAGAAACACGTCCCCTCTAAATTTAGGGTTATGTAACAGATAATAAAGAAAATTATCTGTCGATTTCGGTTGCTCGGCGCGCATTGCTAGTCTATCTGCTCCACGGCAAAGTTAGTGCATTCACTTTTTTCGCAATCTCGTGTATCTACTTGTTGACTTTAATGTGCTTGTAAAAAGCATCCAGGTTTTTAATCTGAGTGCTATTCGCTTGATTTTCTTGATGTACCGTCACCGCAATTCTCCTTATTTTCTAGCCTCTCAGGTTAACTATAGCACAGCGTAAGGAGCTCTGTGCTAATCAATCAGAACCGCATCTATCGCTTATCCATTACGTTAGTGCTAACACTACTAACACTATATGATTAATCGGCGGTTAACCGCTCATTTTCCTTTTGTTCCTTATTGGTCTCTCGACGATTCAATTTAACTGATAGTTTTTTAAAAACTCAATGGACTGCCTCCGGTTGGCTATCCCATACCGGTTGTTGGAAAAATGTCGTTGCTGGTACCACAAATTGAAGAGGGGGGGGTGGATGTAGAATACGAATGTGAGTACGTTTAAACTCTTCTAATGACATCCCCCCGGCAGCATTTTGCTGGAAAGGTCGTGCCACTTGCTCGAGTACCGAGTTGTCGGTTGGAAATGCCTGACGAAGAGTCAAATAGATGGAATAAATTCTAGAAATTTCTTCGACTGCTCGTTGGAAATCCCAAGTTTTTTCAGTAATTATTCCCCAAACGATATCTGTGATAGATTGCCTCCCCCAAAAGTTTGATAAACATTAATTTAACATAGCTATTTCAATGGTTGACCGCCGAATAATCTGCTTGCATTGAAAACGATCGATAAAATCACAAGCCAAAAACCTAATAATTGTAATACCCTTATTTTTTCAACTAAAAATAAATAAGTGATTCCTAATGTAGTAATAGGCATAAATGCTGTTATTAATCCCGCTAATGAGCTAGGGACATGATTACATCCTGAAAACCAAAACACATAAAACAATGCTGAGGTTATACCCACAATAAATAGCAATATATATTGCTCAGGGATAAACTGCATCAGAAAGCTCTAATTTCGGAGAAATAGAAATAAAAAAAGTGGCAACATTGATCTCGTTCATTAAAGCAGATACTAGAAATACAGGTAATTTATTAGGGCGAAGTTTAGAAAGAATATAATAAGCGGCCTCGGGGAATGAGTGAAGCTAATATTAGTATATCGCCATAAATTTGATATCTACCTCCGAACTGCAAACTCTGAAATTTAATAATTATCACAACAAATCAGAGCAAATCCAACGCACAGAAGTGTAGAAATGGTAACTCTTTCTTTCAGAAAGATAATAGAAAAAATCACTACAATCGCAGGCAAAGTACTAGTACTAGTGATAATTCCAGCAACGTTGGCATTCGTATATTTTAATCCAAGAAAAAGTAAAATATTAAAAAACGCACCGGCACAAAGTGCTTGCAAAATAATAAACCCCGAATCGAGACGTGTTAATTGCTTTAATGAACAAAACTTTTGATTACTCACCACCAAATGGACAAGTAGCAAAAATGTCGATCCTATCGTAAAACGTATGGCCAAAATGATAACAGCCGGAATCATTTGCAAAAGTGATTTACACCCTACAATGCCAACGCCAACTATTAACTGAGCAAGCAATAAAAGCGAAGATCCTTGCCAACTTTTTTTACTAAATTCCATTTGATTTGCTAAGGATCTAAATTTCTAAGAAAGTGCACGCTCTTAATATTAATTATACTCATATTTCTTCGGAATGGACCTTTAATTTAAAAAGCTGGCGATAGGAATCGAACCTACGACCGGCTGATTACAAATCAGCTGCTCTACCCACTGAGCTACGCCAGCGTATGGCTACTTGCTAGACATTACTGAGTTGCTTATGATCACGTAACAGCGTAGTCGGGTCAAGTCGTACAATTGAAAAAGGGCGTTTAAGGGCGAATTCCACCGTTTAAATACCTGCACCCATGGATACGAAGTAAATAAATACCTACAATCAAGTAGAGAATGGCTGCTACGATGAGGCGGTCGGAGCGTTTAAGCCACCATTTTAAAATGAATTTTGTGGCGTCAATAGTGAAAAGCCGAACAATGCCTGTAATTTAAAATTAACCAGGCGATAATTGTAATCACTACTCGCCAATCGGCTACCCACAAGTTATGGCTCACCACTAACAAAATACCGATAATGGGAGTGATAATTGCGTTTAATAATAAAACTCCCCGCTGAATAGCAAAATCCTTTAGCATCGAAGCTGCCGATTTATGGCGGATGACTTAAATAAGCTGATGATCACAAAGTAGAGGCCGATTACCCGAGCCAGAAAAACTGAAATTTCCATTGTCCCTCTCCTTGGTTCTGGATTCTCTTAACTATAGCCCATGATGGACTTTGCTTCTTGTCTAGTCCATGCCTTGGTGAATAAAACAAATGGCGTGATTCAAGCGTTTAAGAGCAGAATCCCGACCGATTAAATACAAGGTCGCATCGATGGGGGGCGAAACCGTATTGCCTGTCAACGCGACTCGAATCGGCTGAGCCAATTCTCCTAACTTCAACTGATGCGTCTGTGCGGTTTCCACGACCGCTTCATGGATAGCTTCTTTTTTCCAGCTTGGCAAGCTGGCGAGCCGGTCGTGAAGTTGCTGTAAGGGTTCTGCAATCACTGGGAGCAAATGCTTACAAGCCACTTTCTCATCATAACTCGTGACATCTTGATAAAAATAAAGGCTCCGCTGCATCATTTCCTGGAGTGTTTTAGTGCGTTCAGCTTGCAAAGCGATGACTTGTTCAAGCGAAGGGCCGTTGCGCAAGTCCACTCCAGCCTTTTCTAACCGGGTGGCAAATACCTCGGCGATTATGGTCGGACTTACTGTTTTCAAATAATGCTGATTCAGCCAGAGCAGTTTTTCAGGGTTAAATGCAGCTGGGGATCGGCTAACAGCGCTGATATCAAAAAGTTGAACCATTTCCTCGCGCGAAAATATTTCTTGATCACCATGCGCCCAGCCCAATCGAATTAAATAATTCATCAAGGCTTCAGGGAGATAACCATCATCACGATATTGCAAAACACTGATGGCGCCGTGGCGCTTTGACAAGCGTTTACCGTCAGGGCCTAAAATCATGGGAACATGACCATAGTGCGGCAACTCTGCACCTAATGCGCGTAAGATATTAATCTGGCGCGGCGTATTGTTAATATGGTCATCGCCCCGAATAACATGAGTAATTTTCATGTCCCAATCGTCAACAACTACCGTTAAATTATAGGTTGGCCCCCCATCGCTACGGGCGATAATTAAATCATCCAACTCACGGTTATCAATAGAAATTGTTCCGCGGATCAGATCATCAAAAACCACCGCACCTTCTACTGGATTGCGAAAACGAATCACAAAAGGCTTATTTGACTGTCGGGGTGCTTTATCGCGACAAAAACCGTCGTAGCGGGGCTTTTTTTTATTTTTCAACTGCGTATTACGCAACTCAGTCAAGCGTTCTTTAGAGCAATAACAACGATAAGCACTGTCGCTCTTGAGCAACTGCTCGATCACCTCCCGATAACGATCCATCCGCTGAGACTGATAATAAGGACTTTCGTTCCAGTCAATTTGTAGCCAGCGTAAGCCTTCTAAAATAGCGTCAACCGACGCTTGAGTCGAACGCGCCACATCGGTATCTTCAATCCGCAAAATAAACACCCCGTTATTCTGCCTAGCAAATAACCAGCTAAACAAGGCGGTACGAAGGCCGCCGATGTGAAGATAACCGGTCGGGCTGGGGGCAAAACGAGTGCGTATGTGTTTCATTGGCGATAGCATACCGGAACTCTTAAGCAGAAAACAACGATCCCCTGCTCAACTAACGCGCCATTTCGGTGAAATGGCGCGTTAGAAAGTTATTCGCATTTAAAAACTTAAATATCCTGTGATTATATTAAGGATACCTTCCTCTCTTGTGACATTTTCGAACAGGGGACAACAATGGTTCTTTGATGCTCCTGAAGCAAACGCTGAAGTCTTTTAAAATCTTCAACGAGGGTCGTCAGTAACGTTGCTAGTTCGAAGCATACTTCATTGACTCCCTTAATGTGTTTCGTTGCATATTCCGCCGCCAGCTCTTCATATTTTTCTAACGCTTTACGATTGCAGCCTCTTTTGGGACTATTTTCTCAACAAAGACTATTGGATCTGTCCCTACCCTCTAATTAAGGAAATTAATCTCATTTTCAAAATCGTTAAATTTCTCCTTCAAACAATCGTCATCGGGGGACGCCATTTTCCATATCTCTTCTGATTGAACGAAATTCCGATCACACCCCTAGTCATATTCATAGAATCCTACCGTATAATATACACTGTTGTAAGAAAGCCCCTTTAATTTCGCTGCCACCCCTTTAGCACGCTTTACTAGCGCTTTGCTTGTGGCGCCGCTGCTCGTTTCCCACATCGAGAGTCGGCTCGACAAGTCCGGTTTTTCGAAAAGAGTTACTTGAAGCGATGCATTAGTTTTTTCTTCCTCGTCCCCAACCTGGAGACCTGCAAAAATTTCACCAATATCATCACGACCAATACCTGTTACCAACCGAAACTTTTTAATATTATCTTTAAAAAATCCCATCATCTTCATACCTCACTGATAGCTAAATTTATAACTAACAAGATATCACTTTATTCTTAAAGCAATGCTAATCTCGAGTCTCCAATCTCTCCCAAAATATGCTATTATTACCTGGAAATCGAGAATGGGAGCTGAGGACGGGGTGAACAGCAAAATTAACAAAGAACTGCTTGATGCCGTTATCGGCAATCACTTTCATACGGTAAAACGGCTGTTAGAGAATGGCGCCGATCCCAATTATTTCGAGGATGAAGCCCAAATCCGGCCGTTGCATTTCGCTGCACTTTATAATTCCCCCGATGTTGTTCCTTTGCTAATCATGACAGGGGCTGATCTGAATGCCACGACAGAGTACGATGACACACCCTTGATGATTGCGAAACGTCATGAACACCAAGAAGTCCTTCAAGCGTTGCAGCGATTTTGCGGCGTGAAAGTCAACCACGAAACCCAGCAATAACGCGTAGCCTGGCCCGTATGGAGCGAAGCGAAATACGGGAATTCATTCATATTATTACCCCATAAATCACAACCGTTTCAATTTTAGGTTTCGCCATATGCCGCGTAGGCGGCGGGGATGACGGCCTTAAGTTTTTATCATTTGTAGCTAATGATGTGGAGTTCGTCCTAACCCCTAATCCATCCAAAGCGTTAATCGCCCTTCCTCACTGGCGCCGGGAGGCAAAAATCGTGCGGCGAAGACGCTATTCATGGCATTGGGAAACGCCATCCAAGATTCCACGCAGATGAATGGCTTATCCCGCATCGTATAAAGCTGGACATAAGAAAAAAGTTCCGGATTGTCCACACCCTCGGCTGTCAGGTGAATAGCATCACCCTCAGGTAATGCGGTGTTATTTCCTTATTTTCATCTATCGTCGTCAGTTGTTCATTGATCCTTGGATCAGCAATAGAAATAGGCAACGGCAAAAGCGCTGTTCCACCGACAATCTCCGTAAGATCCTTATTATAATATAAACAAAACAGTGCGTGGGATGATAATTTAATATCACTTTTTCTTTCCCGGCTATCGACGCTGGGGTCAAAAAATAAGGATGAACACCCACGTAATAAGCCATGGGCGATCACCTAAATTGCGGTACACCTGCTGGCAAGTCAACTTACCCGTCGTTATCCGATAAAGCAACTTCACTTCAAAAGAAAAAGGATAACATTCGCGCGTGCGTTGATTATCGCGTAACACGAGCGTCACAAAATCCATGCCTTCACCTTCCACCTCCCAAGCTTCATACCAAGCAAACCATGTATTTTCAATTTATAAATTTTACCATCATACAAATAAGCCTCGTAGCTTCCTTGCCGCGAAAGCCGTGCACAAAACGGAAAACAAAACGGATAATCGAGGATGCTGCTCCTCCGAACGTTGGTACAAAAGTGGCTTGTGTAGAGCCATCATCCGAAATGATAGCGACCGTTTCCCGATTTTTAATAAGCGCATGATGAGCCATTTAAATTTTTCGCAAGTAAACCTTTTGAATCGAGTGATCAGCCGCCTTTCCAAAAATTAATTGAGCTCGATTTTTATAGGGTAAAATATTCTCGATTAAATTCACTTTATTAATTTCATTCCATACTTGTTTCGCAAATGCGGCAACCTCGGTTTCAGACATTTGTGTCAAATAATGGAAATAGGAATGCGGGTCTTTAAACGTGGTCCGCCAAAAACTTAAAACGCGGTTGATATACCATCTTTGGATCACTTGCGCTTGCGCGTCAACGAATAACGAAAAATCAAAAAAATCGGAAACAAATACCTCGAGTTGCTGAAGTGTTTTTTTAACACTGGTTTGCAAAATATTCAGTCCTTCTAAGATTAGAATATCCGGTTGATCAACGATTTCGTATTGACCACGAACAATATCGTAATAATGATGAGAATAAACCGGGATGCGTACATTGCGCTGTCCCGATTTAATAGCATTAAGCACACGCAACAAACTGGGCATATCGTAGCTTTCAGGAAACCCTTTACGTTTCATAAGCCCTTGTTTCTCAAGCTTCGCATTGGAATATAAAAATCCATCCGTCGTGATCACTTCCACATTGGGATGATCGGGCCAGCGGGACAATAATGCCTTCAACACCCGTGAGGTCGTGCTTTTCCCCACGGCCACACTGCCGGCAATGCCTATAATGTAAGGCACCTTGGGTTCTTCTGGTTTTCCTAAAAATTGATATGTCGCTTGATGTAAAGCTTGTCTGGCCGTTACATAAAAACTCAAAAGCCGGGATAACGGCAAATAAATTTCGGTGACCTCTTTGAGCGAAACGATTTCAATCTGACCCTGGAGTTTATCAAGGTCGGACTCCGTGAGCGTCAATGGCGTGTCTTTACGAAAATTACCCCATTCCTGCCGATTAAATTTCAGATAAGATGTTATTTCGTTTAATTCAGGTTTGACAGTCATAAGGCTCTATTATTCTCGCCTCTACTTTTTGGGTCAATGAAGAACCGTGACCGTATGCAGCGAGGCGAAATACGGGTCTTGAGAAAGAAAGAACAATCTTGGGTACCCCTAGCAAAGGGCTGGCGGTATAATTCACTAGATGAAGGAACATCTTTGTAGCATTTTTATTTTGTTCTGGTGTTTTTTTTCAGGCCTGGCCTGGACACAACAGTTGCCTGCCGCCACCAATACGCTTGAAGTACAAATTGCTGGTTTTCCCCCCACACCTTTAAAAAATTCCTTCAAACGACTTTCCGAAAAGCATGAAACTATTAAGCACGACTTTGTCCCGGCCACCATTAGAAAATTCTATGAAGAAATTCCCAAAAAGATTGAAGAAGCCATAAAGCCGTATGGTTATTTTAAACCTCATATTCACGATTATATTCGCCACCCTTATCCTCATTTTGGTTTGGCCATTTTACCGTGAATCCCGGGCCACGCATGCAGTTTACGCAGGTTAAATTCCAAATCACTGGTCCTGGCGCTTACGACCGGGCTTTTCTGAACCTTTACGAAAACTTCCCCGTAAAAGCGGGTGATTTTTTTGATTCAGAAAAATACGAATCCGCTAAAAATGATTTATTTAATGTCGCCGCAGGACGCGGCTTTTTTAAAGCCCGAATGATAAGAAACCAAATTCTTGTTGATTTAAAATTATCGCTCCACCGTCATTATTGTTTTTGATACGGGTCCCCGCTTCTTTTTTGGCACGACCGATTTCTCAGCCACGCCCTTCCATGAAAGTTTTCTCCATCGTTTTTTACAATATCGAAAAGGGTATTACTTCAGTCAAGATAAAGTGGGACGTACACGGGAAAGGCTCGCTAACAGCGATTATTTTTCGACGGTCGTCGTGACACCGGAACTGCAAAAGGCCCAAGCTTTATACGTTCCTGTTAAAATCCATTTAGACATGCAGCCAAAAAAGCAATACAATTTTGGATTGGGGTTTGGAACGGACACAGGCCCGCGCGCTTTAGTCAGTACTAATTTTCGTTGGATTAATCCCTACGGCTATCGTTTTAACACTTATTTACGCGCCTCACCCTCTAACAGCGCGCTGGTCGCGAATTATATTATTCCGGGGAATAATCCTCTGCAACCAATCTATACACATTTTCCGCAGGCTTTTTAGATCAAGATCAAGATACGGGGAAAGGCCGTAGTGGTCGACTTAGGGTGAGCTATCAAACTAATGTGGGAAATTGGCAACAGATTATTTCACTAACGGCACTAAGAGAACGTTATAATTTGCGCAATTTATCGAGGACGAACGCCAGGGTGTTGTATCCTTCAATTTCGTGGGAGCACCGGCACGCTGACAACACGCTAAACCACTCCCGGGGTTATAGTATAGTAGCCACCATTAGCGGCGCGAGTGAAAGTGTTCTTTCAAAAACCAGTTTTCTTCAAACACGTTTAGATACGCGGTTTTTGTTTACCGCGTGGGAGCGAACCCGCTTTATCATTCGAGTATCTGGGGGCTATACTGCCATTAAAAATATCCTTAATTTACCTTTATCCCTGCAATTTTTTGCCGGCGGTGCTCGAAGCACACGTGGTTTTAGCTTCAATTCCATTGGACCCGGGCGCAGCCTTTTCGTCGGAAGTTTTGAAATACAGGAAAAAATTATAAGAAATATTTATCTCGCTGGTTTCATTGATCTCGGAAATGTGAGTGAGCGACTCTTTAATGAAAAATTAAAAGTTGCTGTCGGTCCTGGAATTGTTTTGTTAACGCCGGTTGGGATGTTTGAACTGACCATTGCCAATGCCATTAGCGAACCTAAAAAGCCGTGGGTTATTCAATTTTCGATGGGGTCAGTTTTATGATTAAGTGGGTCACTGGAATACTGATTTCACTTGTCATTCTCGTTGGTTTTTTGACAATTTTAATGATGACGCCCGTGGGATTAAACATCGGTTTGCGAATTGCAAAAAAAGTTGTTCCTGGCGAACTCAATTATTCCAGCGCTTCCGGAATTCCCACAGCCCCTATCGCGATTTCTAACTTTAGCTATCGTCACAGAGGATTGGAAATTACTGTGGCTAAATTACAAGTGAAATGGCAGCTTTTTTATTTATTAAGAGGTGTGCTGCACATTACCCAATTGCATGCCGACAATATAAAAATCCTGCTTCCTCTTCACACCGAAGAAACGAAATCCGTCTTCCCTTTGATATCAATATGCATCGAGGTCTTTTAAAAAATTTAAGTATCAAATACCACTCTACGATCCCGTTCATTTTAAAACTATTTTACTGAATCAGATTGAATTTAATCATATGTTAAGTGGCGATATTCAGGCGCAAACTACCCAGCCTTATCCGTTAAATGTCTATTTACACTCAAAAGGTACGCGCAATAATTATCAGCTTTCCCTACAAGCAAAAAGTAAAGATATCAATTGGCGGATGACAGGAAAAGGAGCCCATCAATGGATTGAATTACAAACGCATGAAGCCCACACACTTAATGGCTATCTTAATGCTTTTGTTAAAGTGTATTTTTATCCTATTTTTAAGTGGGATATTAATCTGGATATAGTTGATTTAAACTTGCGAAAATTTAATCGCAATTGGCCACAACAATTGACAATTCAACTCAAAACCAAAGGCGAACATAAAACCGGCGAGTCACCTGATTTTACCTTAACCGGCATGCTACAAACACAAAAGGCCTATATGCATATTGCGGGTGAACATTACCAACAATGGAACTTAGCATGGACCATTAATGTGGCTGATTTTTCGAGTCTCCTCGCTTTTCTATTATTAATGGTGAAGCCACGGGGCACAACATTATATTCCCCGCTTACCGAATTAGTGCACTTGAAGGGCATTGGAATATTGATACTAGCTCTAATCAATCTTCCACAATTACAATTAACGCTCAACACGTTCATACGCCTCTTCATCGATTATCCGCGTTAAAAATTGACGCCAGTGGTCAGCCCCATGCTCATCATATAAAAGCCGATATATTTATTGATAATGCTGAAGTGGGTAGAACCACAGTTAATTTATTATTAAACAGCAATTTACAAAATAAAGTTTGACGGAGTGTATTTAGGCATTTTACTATCCAATCGCAAAAACTCGGCAAGTGGGATATCGATCGTTCTTCAACGCTCACCGTTACCGCCGATCACACCACTATTTCACCGTTTTGCTTGTGCTCGGGACCGAATCATTTATGTTTACAAGGGCGCTGGAACAGGATTCCTTTGTCTACCGTTAATGGCACTTTAACCGTTAATTCCGATGACGCTGCCATCGTTAAATTATTCTTGCCGGATACCATTCAACTGCATGGGCGGTTAGTCGCCAATTTCGCTATTAGCGGCAGAATCGAACGCCCCTCAGTCAATGGCAGATTACAATTAGAAGAAGGCAGCATCGATTTTCCACAGCTTCAGGTTTCCATTACTCAGGTTCGCGGTTCCATAGATTCAACAGGTTCCACCATAAATTACTGGACGGAAGGTTATTCCCAAAATCAGCCGATCCAAATCACGGGTCAAACTCGATTAGACACGCCGAAACCCTCCACCACTCTTACCGCGCATGGCGAAAATCTTTTAATTGTAAATACGCATCAATACATCATTTACGGATCCGGGGAATTAAAAATCGACATTGTGGATCGTAATATTGATATTGTAATATTGATATTATGGGAACTCTCACCATCCCTCGCGCCATCCTCAAACCCACTACCTTTAGCCGGGTTGCTGCGTTAACGGGAGATGTTTTTTTATCGGCACTGATGAAAAACAAACACCATGGCAAACCAATATTAATATCAAAATCATTTTTTTGGGCGACCAAATTCTATTGGATTCTCTCGGCGCAAAGGGTCGGTTAGCCGGTGAACTCACTTTATTAAAACCGCCCAACCAGGTCATGACAGCCAATGGCCGGATTACCATTATCGATGGGAGACTTTCACGACTCATGGACAGACCCTGGATATTGGCCCTCATTCAGCGGTAACGTTTATTCAAAGCCCCATTACTAACAACCCTATGTTGAGCGTTCGCGCCACCCGCACCGCCACCCGCACAATTAAAACGTCACCAATTGTTCATCAACTCGGCGGCCCTACGATTATGGTAGGTCTCGATGTAGAAGGTACTCTTCACCATCCCAAAGTAACGTTATATTCTTCTGATCCAAACCTCACTCAAGCCGACATTTTATCTTTTTTAATTTTTGGCCATTCCGCAAATGCAAACACACCCACCAATGTGAATCTCTTAGTGAACGCGGTTGATACGTTAAACATTGGCGGTGGGAAAACCTCAGCAGGCGGTGTGGTCGATCAGATTACCCAAGGCTTAGGATTAACTGAACTTGGCATTGAATCTCAAACGACTATCGCTGCACTGGGCGGCCCTACTCAAAGCGCTTTTGTCGTCGGGCGGCTATCTTTCCCCACGAATTTATATCCGCTACAGCCGGGGAATTACTACCTCCATCAATGTCATCCAAATCCGTTATTTAATTAGCAAAAATTGGTTTATTCAAACCGAAACTAGCTCCCTTAGTAGCGGCGTAGACGTTTTATATTCGATTGAAAGGAATTAATTTGGAAACGAATCATAAAAAAACGCCTTCGTGAGGAGTTGTTTTTTTAGAAGATTTTTATGTATGGCGGTTCTTTTTAAAGCGCGCCATCAAAATCCTGTAATGCCTTAACGTCAAAATCACGTAAGGTTGCTTTAGCATCGAAAACCTGTAACGCCTTAGTATCAAAATCACGAAGATCTGCCGTGCCCGACTGAAGGTCACGAAGTCCTATTTGAGGCGCTAGGAGCGCAATGCTAGAAAACAAGAAAGCGCCTGTAACAACAGTTAGAAATTTTAATTTTTTCATAGAGTTACCTATTTTTAGGTGATAGAGAAACATCCGGGTTGTCCAACTAATAACCGGTTTGTCGCGATGAGCAATTACTTGTCAATTATATGGTTACCCTGCGAGGAGAAGGTTTTTAGGACGGGTTTTCCTTTAAATGCAGCGTATCCGCGCTAAAATCAAGCCGATCCCGTAGCCAGCGTAAAATCAACAAGGCGGGAAAACCAGCAAAAAAAGTGATTAAATAAAAAGGAGCCCACCCCATATACTTGACTAGATAAGCAGCGACGGGACCAATCACCACGCGACTTACAGCCATTAATGCCGATAAAATTGCGTATTGCGTTGCAGAGTATTCCCGCTTACAAAGCGCTATTAAAAAGGCAACGAAAGCTACTGTTGATAAGCCCCCACAAAAATAATCGGAAAAAATCAACACTATCATGACGGGAAAATTTTTCCCTACCAACGCCAACACCATGAAAGAAAGGTTAGTCACAGTTTGTAAAAACCCAAAAACCATTAGCGATCGATACAGCCCTAACCGTGGCATAAAAAATCCACCGGCAAATCCACCTAATAACGAAGCGATTACGCTGACTAATTTATAACTATAACCCAATTCTAAAAGTCTAAAACCAACGCCGCGCATTAAAAAAGTTGTGTTTAAGGATAAAGCAAGTGCGTCACCAAATTTATAAATTAAAACCAGCAGCAAAATCATAACGATATGTTTACGGGTCAACAATTCCCGAAAAGGCGCCACAACAGCGTACAACGTTAATGGTGGATAAACCGGTTTTTCAGGATTAGGTGCGGTCAAAGTCGGAATAATTTGGATCAGCATTAATAAAGCCATTGTTAAGTAAGTGGCCCGCCAACCATAATCTGCCGCCAAAATTAACGATAATCCGCCCCCCACCAACATCGCCACTCGACCGCCGACTGTCGTCACCGACACCCCAAAGCCACGTTCTTTTTGGCGCAAAACATCTACTCGATAGGCATCGATAACGACATCCTGCGAAGCGGAAATAAACGCGACCACGGCAGACAACCAAAATAATTCCCACGGATGATGCGCCGGGTTCATAAAAGCCATAATAGCCAGAGCTCCGGCAAGACTGATTTGCGTTAACAAAATCCAACTTCGTCGCCGCCCCAATTCCAGCGGTGCATACCGATCCATAAAAGGCGCCCACACAAATTTAACCAAATAAGCGTACTGTAAAAGACTCAAGCTCCCAATCACCATAAGGCTAACGCCCGCCGCGGTGTACCACGCTTGTAAAGTTCCTGTTAGCAACACAAGCGGCAACGTGGAAGAAAAACTGAGGAACAGCACCGTCATGACACGACGATTGAACAAAAGGCGCCCAGAAGATTCCTGATTTTCGTGGTTCATTAGGTGTTCATATAGAATTTGACCATCTCTGTCAAGAAATGCCCGTCAATTTTGTTGTGGGGATCAGGGTTCTAAAATAGCAGTTTTTTACACGTACCTTGTTCTCATCACTTGGACTTCGGCTCGGTAAAAATGTTAAGATAGGTATAATATCACCTTCACTGCCTAGGTTTAAATTCATATGATTAGCGTTTTTGACTTATTCTCCATCGGGATCGGTCCTTCGAGTTCACACACAGTCGGTCCCATGCGGGCAGCGAATGAATTTGTTCGGGGATTAGTGGACCGGATATCGGATATCAACCGATTGACGATTACTTTGTATGGTTCATTGGCTTTTACCGGAAAAGGACATGGAACGGATAAGGCGGTTGTTATAGGGTTAATAGGGGAAAGTCCCGAAACGGTTAATCCGGACTCCATCGAGGATCGGGTCAGGAACGTTGAGACTGGAGGTCAAGTCTCTTTATTAAATCAATATCCCCTTAATTTTTCCATTGCGGATGACATTATTTTCAATTATCAGGAAACTTTTGATTTCCATCCCAATGCCGTAGAGTTCAGAGCTTATAGTAAAAATGCCGCCCTTATCCAAAAATCCCTTTATTTTTCCGTTGGTGGCGGCTTTATCGTTAATGATGAATGGCGAAATGAATTAGTAAAAACCGAAAATGATGCTCCCTACCCATTTAATTCCGCCGCAGAACTGATGGCGCATTGCCAACATCAATCGCTTTCCATTGCAGCAGTTATACTAGCGAATGAAAAAACGCTCTGCGATGAAAAAACCATTTTCAAGAGATTAATGCATATTGCAACAGTGATGGAAAATTGTATAAACAAAGGTTGTCAAGCGGACGGTTTCCTCGCAGGGCCGCTCAATGTGCGCCGTCGCGCCCCCTCACTGCACCGAAAACTACTCGCCATTGGTCCACCGGACGCCAAGCATCCACAAACAATGAATTGGTTGAACGTGTATGCAATGGCTGTTAATGAAGAAAATGCGGCCGGTGGTCGTGTTGTGACTGCGCCAACTAACGGAGCCGCTGGCATTATTCCAGCCGTTTTGAATTATTATAAATATTTTTGTAAAAACGCGAGCGAAAAAGGCATCATGGACTTTTTATTAACGGCCGGCGCTATTGGCATGCTTTACAAAAAAAGCGCCTCTATTTCTGGAGCGGAAATGGGATGCCAAGGCGAAGTGGGCGTAGCTTGTTCTATGGCCGCTGCCGGTTTAGCGGCTGCTTTAGGCGGAACTATTTTTCAAGTGGAGAATGCAGCAGAAATAGGAATGGAGCATAATTTGGGACTCACCTGCGATCCTGTTGCAGGGCTTGTGCAAATTCCTTGTATCGAACGCAATGCGATGGGTTCGGTAAAAGCTGTCAATGCAGCACATTTGGCGCTGGCCGAGGATGGAGAGCATAAAATTTCATTAGATATGGTGATCGGCACTATGCGTGAAATCGGCCGTAATATGAGTACTATTTATAAAGAAACCTCGAAAGGTGGTTTGGCCGTGGCGGTGAATATCACGGAATGTTAATGATTCTGATAGAATTTTTGGAAACAATGGATTGTTAAATCGGGCGCATAACGGGAATGTTTTTTAATAAATAGCATTTCGTATAATTCACGGATGCCCTTTATGTCTTCACTACAAAGTTCATCATGGTAAACAATTTGATAAGGTCGGCTTTTACATTTCTTTTGCTTAGGCAGTTGTCTTCAGGGTCGTATATATGCACCATTTTAGTAGGAATTAATACAAAGCCACCACTTTTTAAAGCGGTAAATAAAGTCGAGTCCATTATTTGACTTAAGCGAGGCACCATAATAGTACATTTTCGGTAACGCTTTTTTAATTTGGAAACAATAAATGATCGGCATAAGCTTTTGCATAAGTAATAAGTAATATACGCATTGTAAGGCGAGCAAATGTGGATATTTTCGCATTTTCCTTTATTGAGAGTTACCAATACCGATACACTCCCATTACTGAGGATAACCCAGCCGACTTTCAAATTAGTGACGAAGAGGAAAAGGACACTTTTTAACAAAATCGCTTCAATACTGCCCGTTTTTTCACAGCACTCTTCCAGAAATCGATCCGCGTCTTTGGGGGTTAAAACAGTGATTGGATGGGTCGCCTTTTCCATAGTAATCCAAAAATTTTTTATCTATAAATGATAGGCAATCGGATGGTTGTCAAAATATTTACCGAAAATCAAAAAAATTTTAGCGTCGGAATATTCAACCTATCCCGTTTGCATACTGAGAGTTTTTGATTTTACTAGTAATTTTTTATATAAAAATTTACTCTTTAATAATTATAAATCCCTTCTAATCTCAGTAGCTTGCTTTTTTTTGATTTTAGAAAGTCCGTCAAAACTAAATTTCACCTCAAGTGTGATCATAGGTGCAACTTGAAAACACTTAATACTTTCGCCTACGAAGCTATCTCGTTGGAAAATCCGACACAAGCACAAATTAGACGCGTTCATGAACTTTAGCAATTAATTTATCTGGATAAGCATGCAAGATTTAATCCGGATTATACCGTTAATTATTTTGAATAGCATATGAAATTGAAAAACCATATTTTTTAGGCTTGATAGAAAAAAACTAAAAAAAAAAATAGATGCTTTTATTTGTTTGAGAATTATGAACAATTTAGCTAACGCCGCCCGGCGGTTATGATAGTAATTTATCGAAAAACCTTAACTTATGCAGACAACAAAACGCGCTGACTATAGAATACACTAAGGAACAGTGCTGCTTATTTTCAGTATCTTTCGTTCGTTCAAAAAATTCCTTAGTTTCTATTAAAACAAGCACTAAAACTGATGACTATTGAAAGGTATTTGAAGGTTATCTCCAAATGAAACTGATTATGACAATGCTTTAATCTGTTTGCATTATACTGCTTTTGTAAGCTATGTGAAATCAGAATTTAAAAATTTAAGCGGAGCGCTTCCTTTCTTCTTTCAAATTATAATAAACTTTTTTTGGTCTAATTTCAAAATTTTGCAAGTTTAATCAAGTCGTTCAGCTCAATAATCCACTAGCATAACGAAAACTTTGATATTAAAATATCCGAACTTTGTTAATATTGATAAGCTGCTCTATTCACAATTAGAGCTAAATAATTATCAGTTCGTGCCAACGATGCTAGCCTATTTATTAGATCCAAAAAATATTATTAAAAATAATTCTAAACGACGTTATAGTGTTAAAACACACTCTAAAAGCGATAGTAAATTATTAAACACCTCAGGTTACAGAAGTGTTTCCTTAACAAATTTAACTAAAAACAAATCCAACGCGTTAGATCCCTATATATATAAAATTTTATATTTAGGTAGACATTCAAAATATAACCGGAATCACATGGAAGAGTATTTTAAGCGACTTATCTATGAAAACGATCATCTTTTTTTATATTTAGCAAAGGAAAGTGGAACTATCAATGCTTTTGTCTGTTTACGAATAAAAGATAAATTGATAAGTTGCACGCCTGTTGGTAAAGCTTCACTGGATTCTCATAGGTCGAATATTAAAATTTATGACCTTTGAGGGGTATATTAAATTTGCGTGTAACAATAAAAGGGCGCCTCAAATGTACCTACACCTCCAGAAAATTAGTCTGCTAAGTCATAGAGAGGGTTTAATTCCAGCTCAATTTTTGAGGATAGCTCTGCTAATTTGCTATTTATTTCGTTCAAAGCATTTTTTGCTAACTATACTTTCGTTCTTTTATTCTTTAGTTGTTCTTCTTTCCCAAGAAGAGCGATAGCTATCGTGCATCTATGTTTTTCCGTTTCTGTGGCAAGCCTACCTAACCGTTTCATTTATTTCATCAATTCTCATACAAAATTCCCTATTCGTATTTTTACACTAGGGATTATAACCAGACAACCTTAAAATACTCTTAAGCTAAACAAAAAACCCATGTCACTTTTTACAGCAACAGCGGTTTTTAATATAAAACCTGGCGGTGACCTACTTTCGCATGGGAGATCCACACTATCATCGGCGCTAAGCGTTTTCACTTCTGAGTTCGGAAAGGAATCAGGTGGAGCCCGCTCGCTATGGCCGCCAGGAAACTGGTGAAAATTAGTAAAGACAATAGAAACCATTTAGGGTTACATAGTCAAGCCGCACGATTAATTAGTACAGGTTAGCTTCACTCATTACTGAGCTTCCACACCCTGCCTATCAACGTTGTCGTCTTCAACGAATCTTTAGGGACCTTAAAGGTCCGGGAGATCTCATCTTGAGGGGGGCTTCCCGCTTAGATGCTTTCAGCGGTTATCCCGTCCGTACTTAGCTACCCGGCAATGCCACTGGCGTGACAACCGGAACACCAGAGGTACGTCCACTCCGGTCCTCTCGTACTAGGAGCAGCTCCTCTCAAATCTCCAACGCCCACGGCAGATAGGGACCGAACTGTCTCACGACGTTCTAAACCCAGCTCACGTACCACTTTAAATGGCGAACAGCCATACCCTTGGGACCGGCTACAGCCCCAGGATGTGATGAGCCGACATCGCATAATTCCATACTTTCGTATAGCACAGACTATATCTTCATCCTGTCATTGACCTTAGACTCTTCTGAGTCATAGTCTAATTAAGACAAACAGGAGTCGGCGTATTACCATTCGAATAAATGCGCGAATAGTCTCCCCTTTTGGGTCAGTCGTTACAGGGTCATAACGCTAATTTATTATATCGAAAGCGCGGCAAAATATGTTCTTCGACAAGCTGAATCATACGAGGAACACTTTTCGCGCTAATCTAAAGACGATAGCATTCTTTGTCGCAATTTAGACTCCTTTTAATTTCAAATTGCTCACTTAATTTTTCACTCAATGTCTGCTGTTCAGATTTACTGAACTGCTGAGTATTTAAATAAAGTGTATTTCTACTTCATGAGGCATCGTCCACAAACCACAGTGCTAATATCATTGGATTTAAAATTAAATCAGATGGTATTCTCTTTTCTGTTTTTGTAAAACCATTCATAATAGTTTGTAAAAACAGGAAGACTTCGGTGTGGTAAATCGATACTCAACTTGCCTACCATTGCCTTGTCTGGTTTTTGGTGGAGTTAAGAGATACGACTGAAAATTTTTATATTTCCAATCAATGTAAATCTTACTTTGATAGGAATGATTCACTTCAAATAAGGCGTTAAACCTTAAATCTTGTTCGAAGTGTGGCATCACCTAGCAAGCTTCCTACCAAAACGGCATGTTGTCTAGACGCTAGACTTCCCACGGTGTTGCCGGGTAATTAATTGAGATATGAGATGATAGCAATTTATTACTGACGGGTTCACCGTTATAAGCCGAATTTTTGGTACAGAATTACTTCTGTAGCACCCCGATGTAAGTTAAGGTGCCAAACACCACCGTCGATATGAACTCTTGGGTGGTATCAGCCTGTTATCCCCGGAGTACCTTTTATCCGTTGAGCGATGGCCCTTCCATAAAGGACCACCGGATCACTAAGACCTACTTTCGTACCTGCCCGACTTGTCAGTCTCGCAGTCAAGCACCCTTATGCCTTTGCACACAATGCACGATTTCCGACCGTGCTGAGGGTACCTTTGTACTCCTCCGTTACTCTTTTGGAGGAGACCGCCCCAGTCAAACTACCCACCATACACTGTTCCCGACCCGGATTACAGGACAGGGTTAGAACCTCAAACACGCCAGGGTGGTATTTCAAGGTTGGCTCCACTGGAGCTAGCGCTCCAGCTTCAAAGCCTCCCACCTATCCTACACAGGCATATTCAACGTTCAGTATAAAGCTGTAGTAAAGGTTCACGGGGTCTATCCGTCTAGCCGCGGGTACGCTGCATCTTCACAGCGATTTCAATTTCACTGAGTCTTGGGTGGAGACAGCGTGGCTATCGTTACGCCATTCGTGCAGGTCGGAACTTACCCGACAAGGAATTTCGCTTATAATCTTAAGCTTAATCATAATAATTAAACCAAAAAGCAAGTTAGGCGAAACTTACCTTTCCTGCATGTCGCCATGCAGATGGGACTCTATCTTCATCCGAAATTTATCAGATGTCTGGCGTATTAGTCTCTGAGGATTCTAATCAAAAAAATTAATCTTTCCTGCTGATTTTCCGCACCTCACAGATTTTCACTTTCAGTAAATTAATATTTACCGATGAGTACCGGAGGATACACCGGATTTTCCAGCATATAGCCAGATTTTACTAAGGCAACGAGTTACGAACGAAACCTTAGGACCGTTCTAATGTTATATTAATCAAAAAGCTATGATTAATAGGCTCCTTTTAATCTAAATTTTATTGAAGCCCTCTATATCGCTATAGAGATCGGACTATATCATCACGCATGTATTGGACTTTTTGCATTTGTGCTCGGCGTGTAGTCTCTGAGGATTTTCTTAGTTTGGGATTAATGAAAGTATTTCTTCGTCGGAATATTTTCTTTTCCTATCATCATTTATTTCATTGTGTATTTCAAGAATTTTCTTAATTCCCAATTTAGTTAAATGTTTTTTCTCCACCACAAGTAACACAATTTTTTTAAATTTAAAAAAAACCATGCTTCCTTCTTGCGGAAAGAAATCCATAAAAGTCAAAAAAGGGGATTATGTTTCCTTGAATTGCAATAAAATTGTTTACTCCATAATACAAAACACCATCATTTCGCTGCCGCACAGTCCCGCAGTTTAAATGTCTTTTCAATAAAAGATAAAATTACTTCATCTCGTTGTGAAATATTAAAACACACCGAAACTTTCCACGGCATTTTTTATAATCATTGCATCTTCGAAAGGAAATATTAAAACTTCCTTTCCCATCAGCAAAGCTAGCAAAATAATGACCTATTTTAGGAGGAATTTTCTTTACATCAAGTTTCATGATGATACTCCCAAAATTACTAAGAATCTTTCCTGCTGATTGTCCGCACCTCGCAGATTTTTACTACCTCAGTTTTAGTTGAGATGAGTACTGGAGGATACTCGGAGTTTCCAGCATATAGCCAAGTTTATTTACGTAACTACAACGGTTAATTTATAGTTACGGCCGCCGTTTACCGGGGCTTCGATCAAGAGCTTCGCCCGAGGGCTAACCCCATCACTTAACCTTCCGGCACCGGGCAGGCGTCACACCCTATACGTCCTCTTACGAGTTTGCAGAGTGCTGTGTTTTTAGTAAACAGTCGCAGCCACCTGGTATCTGCAACCCTTTTCAGCTCCAGCCGCAAGGACCTTCACTTACCAAGGGCGCACCTTCTCCCGAAGTTACGGTGCCATTTTGCCTAGTTCCTTCACCCAAGTTCTCTCAAGCGCCTTGGTATTCTCTACCCGTCCACCTGTGTCGGTTTATAGTACGGTCTTACAATCCCTGAAGCTTAGGGACTTTTCCTGGAAGCGTGGCATCAATCACTTTGTACGAACAAGTTCGTACTTCATCATCATGTCTTGGAATTGAGTTCCCGGATTTGCCAAAGAACTCTTCCTACACACTTAAACCACCACAACCATCGGGTGGCTGACCTAGCCTTCTCCGTCCTCCCATCGCAGTATTGTAAAGTACGGGAATATTAACCCGTTTCCCATCGACTACGCATTTCTGCCTCGCCTTAGGGGCCGACTCACCCTGCGCCGATTAACGTTGCGCAGGAAACCTTAGACTTTCGGCGTATGGGTTTTTCACCCACATTATCGTTACTTATGTCAGCATTCGCACTTCTGATACCTCCAGCAAACCTCTCGATTCACCTTCACAGGCTTACAGAACGCTCCTCTACCCATCAGAAGACAGAAGACAGAAGACTGAGGACAGAAAGATGAAAATTAACTCCAACTTTTGTGTAATCCTTATTAATATGTTCGCAATATCTTGATAACCATTGCGAAGGTCTATCCAATTTTGCTGTGTTAGATACCCTAAATCAAAACAATATCTCAACTAGACTAGCATTTCATCGGCTGAACCCATTGCAATTAAAATAAATCGCTTAAATTCAGCTTTTGAGACACTTTCTTTTCCAAATCATTCTGCGATATTTGTGCAAATCGATTTGCTTGCTCGACGAATTTGATCTGCTAACCCATATTGCTCTTCTTTAGGTATATTTAAACTTAATCTATGAATTTTCAAAGAAAGGTTATGCGCTTTCTGAAAAATTACTAAGTCTTCAAAGCTAGCTATTTCTTTTTTCACGTTTCCGTTCTCTGTCATCTATTTTCTGTCTTCTGATGTCGCAGCTTCGGTACACAGTTTGAGCCCCGTTAAATCTTCCGCGCAGGACGACTCGACCAGTGAGCTATTACGCTTTCTTTAAAGGATGGCTGCTTCTAAGCCAACCTCCTGGCTGTCTGAGCCTTCCCACATCGTTTTCCACTTAACTGTGATTTTGGGACCTTAGCTGGCGATCTGGGCTGTTTCCCTTTCCACCACGGACCTTATCACCCGCAGTGTGTCTCCCGTGCTAAAACTTCTTGGTATTCGGAGTTTGCCTCGGTTTGGTAGGCCGGGATGGCCCCCTAGCCGAAACAGTGCTCTACCCCCAAGAGTCATACACGAGGCGCTACCTAAATAGCTTTCGAGGAGAACCAGCTATCTCCGAGCTTGATTAGCCTTTCACTCCTATCCACAGCTCATCCCCTAATTTTTCAACATTAGTGGGTTCGGGCCTCCAGTCAGTGTTACCTGACTTTCACCCTGGCCATAGATAGATCGCTCGGTTTCGGGTCTACTCGTTGCAACTAAACGCCCATTTCTGACTCGGTTTCCCTGCGCCTCCCCTAGACGGTTAAGCTCGCTACAACAAGTAAGTCGCTGACCCATTATACAAAAGGTACGCAGTCACACTTCCAAAGAAATGCTCCTACTGCTTGTACGCATACGGTTTCAGGTTCTATTTCACTCCCCTCGCCGGGGTTCTTTTCACCTTTCCCTCACGGTACTGGTTCGCTATCGGTCAGTAAGGAGTATTTAGCCTTGGAGGATGGTCCCCCCATGTTCAGTCAAGATACCACGTGTCCCGACCTACTCATCGTTACTCACATTATTTACTCTTTCGCGTACGGGGCTATCACCCGCTATGACTGAACTTTCCAGGACATTCTGCTAGAACAAATAATGATTTAGTAACTGGGCTGTTCCGCTTTCGCTCGCCGCTACTAACGGAATCTCAATTGATTTCTTTTCCTCTGGATACTTAGATGTTTCAGTTCCCCAGGTTCGCTTCGTACACCTATGGATTCAGTGCACGATAACCCCGAAAGGTTGGGTTTCCCCATTCGGAAATCTCCGGATCATTGCTTGTTTGCCAGCTCCCCGAAGCTTATCGCAGGCTACTACGTCCTTCGTCGCCTCTTACTGCCAAGGCATCCACCATATGCGCTTATTCACTTGACCATGCAACCCTAAATGATTCCAGGGTTACCATGTCAATAACGACATAGAATACCTAAATGGCGCCTTTACTTTTCACCAAATTGTTAAAGAGCAGCGTGTAAGTTTCACGCATCAACAAACCTGTGTCAAGGAATCAACACAGGTTTGTTGATGCCAGAAATAAATTTTGGAAGCGATTAATGTTAAAGGTTAAAGTTTGGTGGAGCCAGGCGGAGTCGAACCGCCGACCCTCTGCTTGCAAGGCAGATGCTCTCCCAACTGAGCTATGGCCCCCCTAGCAGAGGACAGAGGGCAGAAGATAGAGGACAGATTAATTGTTAAGTGGTGGGTCTGGGAAGATTTGAACTTCCGGCCTCACCCTTATCAGGGGTGCGCTCTAACCAACTGAGCTACAGACCCCTTTTAACCGTGATTCTGTCCTCTGTCTTCTAGCGTTGAAAGCAGTTTGTGTGGATACCGGTACAAGTTTCGATCACTAAAAGTAAGGAGGTGATCCAGCCGCAGGTTCCCCTACGGCTACCTTGTTACGACTTCACCCCAGTCATGGCTCATACCGTGGTGAGCGGCCTCCCGAAGGTTAGCCTACCCGCTTCTGGTACAATTCACTCCCATGGTGTGACGGGCGGTGTGTACAAGGCCCGAGAACGTATTCACCGCGACATGCTGATTCGCGATTACTAGCGATTCCAACTTCATGGAGTCGAGTTGCAGACTCCAATCCGGACTACGAGCAGTTTTCTGGGATTAGCTCCACCTCGCGGCTTGGCAACCCTTTGTACTGCCCATTGTAGCACGTGTGTAGCCCTACCCGTAAGGGCCATGATGACTTGACATCATCCCCACCTTCCTCCGGTTTATCGCCGGCGGTCTCCTTAGAGTTCCCGACATGACTCACTGGCAACTAAGGACGAGGGTTGCGCTCGTTACGGGACTTAACCCAACATCTCACGACACGAGCTGACGACAGCCATGCAGCACCTGTCTCTCGGTTCCCGAAGGCACCAAATCATCTCTGACAAGTTCCGAGGATGTCAAGGGTAGGTAAGGTTTTTCGCGTTGCATCGAATTAAACCACATGCTCCACCGCTTGTGCGGGCCCCCGTCAATTTCTTTGAGTTTTAACCTTGCGGCCATACTCCCCAGGCGGAGAACTTAACGCGTTAACTTCGCTACTAAGAAGTAAACTTCCCAACAGCTAGTTCTCATCGTTGACGGCGTGGACTACCAGGGTCTCTAATCCTGTTTGCTCCCCACGCTTTCGCGCCTCAGTGTCAGTATTGGTCCAGGAAGTCGCCTTCGCCACTGGTGTTCTTTCCGATATCTACGCATTTCACCGCTACACCGGAAATTCCACTTCCCTCTACCATACTCAAGATACCCAGTATCGGGTGCAATTCCTAGGTTAAGCCCAGGGCTTTCACATCCGACTTAAATATCCACCTACGCGCGCTTTACGCCCAGTGATTCCGATTAACGCTTGCACTCTCTGTATTACCGCGGCTGCTGGCACAGAGTTAGCCAGTGCTTCTTCTATGGGTAACGTCAGCGCCCAAGGATATTACCCTTGAGAATTTCTTCCCCACCGAAAGTGCTTTACAACCCGAAGGCCTTCTTCACACACGCGGCATTGCTGGATCAGGGTTTCCCCCATTGTCCAATATTCCCCACTGCTGCCTCCCGTAGGAGTCTGGGCCGTGTCTCAGTCCCAGTGTGGCTGACCATCCTCTCAGACCAGCTACGGATCGTCGCCTTGGTAGGCCATTACCCCACCAACAAGCTAATCCGACGTAGGCTCATCTTATAGCGCGAGGTCCGAAGATCCCCCGCTTTCAGAAGACAGAAGGCAGAGGACTGAAGATAGATCATTGTGTCACTTCGCGACAAATTTTCAAAATCTGTGACGCAGTCACACAATCACCTGTCTTCTGTCTTCTGTCTTCTGTCTTCTGTCATGCGGTATTAGCCCGAGTTTCCCCAGGTTATCCCCCACTACAAGGTAGATTCCTACGCATTACTCACCCGTCCGCCACTCGCCGCCAGGGAGAGCAAGCTCCCCGCGCTGCCGTTCGACTTGCATGTGTTAAGCATGCCGCTAGCGTTCAATCTGAGCCAGAATCAAACTCTTCAATTAAATATTGGGTTTCATACCCTTAAAAAAGGGTATAAGAAAAGGCTCGACACAAAACACTGCAGTTAGCAGGCTGTGTGTCATAAATCTTAGTGATTCAACTACTTGCATAGTACCCACACAAACTGCTTCCGTTTGCTGCTAAATTTTTAAAGAGCAATCCCGCATTTCCATTAGGAAATGCACAGTCATTTTACGCGTCCCGCAAGCAATGTCAACAATTATCGCGTGCTTTCCCTTAACCCCAGTGTGGAGCAAGAACTGCATAGCTGGGTTGGAAATAATACCCTAGTGTGCGCTGGATGACAATAATTTCCTTGGGAAACAGTTCTCAAATTCAATATTATAACATACTACCCATATTTTTAATATAAAAATCAATCAATTAGAATTTTTTAATCAGATATTGCTCACATTAGAAATAGGTGATCGCCAGCAGATTAGTTTGAGTAAATGTTAGATAATTGCTTCATGGCTTTACAGATTCGATGACGGAGGCAAAGAGATGAAGTATACAATCAAAAAAATGGATCTGCTTTTCATAAGCTTGGTATTAATGACAACATACCTTTTGGCGATGACTCCTCATGCAACCTTATGGGAGAAATTCTACCACAACTCAATGGACCGCTAGCCACTGAAAGCACCTTCTTTCTAATGAAGTTAACCACCCGGGCAGCGGGTTCGGGTTGTGTTAAATTACCTTTACTTTCGCAAACCGCCGCTTTCCAACTTGAAAAAGATGGCTTTCACCTAGAGGGATAGCTAATTTAACATCTTCAACACGTTCACCATCAATACGCACAGCTCCCTGTGTAATCATTCGTAAGCCCTCCGAAGTGGTATTCACCAATCCGGCGCGTTGCAAAATGTAACCTATCTTCAAATGAGTATTTTCAGCCGTTAATTCAATTTCATCAAGATTAGTCGGTAATTCATGATGTTTAAACCGGTCAATAAAATGTTGATGCGCTTTTGTTGCAGCTTCTTTACTGTGAAAACGCGTCACTAATTCCTCGGCTAATAGGATTTTTATATCACGCGGATTTCTTCCTTCCAAGACTTCTTCGCGCCATCGGTTAATTTCTCGCATCGGTCGAAAACTTAATAATTCATAATAACGCCACATCAATTCATCCGATATTGACATCACTTTTCCATACATTTCCTCGGGTGGTTCGGTGATGCCGATATAATTATTTAATGATTTCGACATTTTTTGAATCCCATCTAGCCCTTCCAATAAAGGCACGGTTAATACGCATTGCGGTCTTTGGCCAAAGTGTTTTTGCAATTCACGCCCGACTAATAAATTAAATTTTTGATCCGTGCCGCCTAATTCAACATCTGCCCGCAAAGCCACCGAATCGTAGCCTTGTAATAAGGGATACAAAAATTCATGAATGGCAATCGGTTGCTGTAACAGGTAACGTTTATTAAAATCATCGCGTTCCAACATGCGCGCCACCGTATAAGTGGCAGCTAACCGCACTAAATCATCGGCTTTTAATTTATTTATCCAGGTAGAATTAGATATAACTTGCGTTTTATCAGGATCTAAAATCCGAAAGGCTTGCGTTTCGTAAGTTTTGGTATTCTCCATCACAATATCATGCGTGAGCGGTTGGCGCGTGATATTTTTTCCTGTCGGGTCACCGATCATCGCAGTGAAATCGCCGATTAAAAAAATCACCTCGTGCTCCAAAGTTTGAAATTGACGCAATTTATTCAGTACCACTGTATGGCCCAAATGAATATCGGGAGCGGTGGGGTCAAACCCCAATTTAATTCGAAGCGGCTTTTCTTCCGCCAATTGGGAGAGCAATTCATTCTCATGAATAATTTCAACAGCCCCTCGTTTAATTTCTTCGAAAGCTTCTTGTGACGAAATCATCAGATTAAATTCCTAATCATAATTTGGAGTATTTTATTCCGTGCTTTTATGTTACGTGGTATAATTCAGAATTGGAACTACAACTTCTGGTAAAATAAAGGGAACCTCATGAAAGCTTGGAAATCAACAATCGTAATTTTTACTGTCATTCCGCTACTTTTCATCGCCCTCGCCAGTTTACTTTACGCTTATGCCTCCGCGAAAACGAAACAACTAACGCTCAATGAACCTCACTCAATCAGTATTGAAAAAAATATAAACAACTCTAATTCGGATTGGAAAAAAATAATTATTAAAAAGGGGGATACTTTAGCGGCTATTTTTAATCGCTTAAAGATTAACCAAAAAGATTTAGTTCAACTAGCTAAACAATGTAAATCGTTGACTGCTCTTCATCCTAATCAAACGCTCTATTTTCAAATCAAACCGCCCCACCAATTGGTTGCGCTCAAATATCCCTTCTCATTCACCAACACCTTGAGCATTAAATGCGAGAACAATCGCTTCATCAGCCAAATAAACCAAAAACCAATTACCACCGCACTGGGTTACAAATCCGTAACCATACATCATTCTCTAAATCAAGATGCCAAAAAAGCCGGTCTGACCTATCGGATGCAAAAAGAACTTCAATCGATTTTTGGAGGGCAAATTAATTTTTCGCGCGATATTCACTGCGACGATCGTTTTGAATTTTTGTATCAAGTTGAATACGTCAACGGGAAAAAGTATCGCGATGGCGATATCATTGCCGCAGAATTCCGCCATCGTGGTAAAACCTATCGAGCTGTTCGCTACACTTATCCGATCGCACATACGGCTTATTACACGCCGGACGGTCGTGGAATTGAAGCGCGCTTCTTACATGCGCCATTACATTACACTCGCATCAGCAGTCGTTTTACCTACCATCGTTTAGACCCTATCTTACATAAAATACGCCCTCACTTGGGGGTCGATTTTGCCGCACGTTTCGGAGTGCCAGTCAAGTCCATCGGCGAAGGGCGTGTCATTTTTATTGGACGAAATGGCGGCTATGGAAGGACCGTTAAAATTAGTTATGGACATGATTATTTGGCGCTGTATGGGCATCTGTCACGTTTTGCGAAAATTAAACACCACCAGTGGGTGCACAAAGGGCAAATCATCGGATACGTGGGTGAATCCGGCTGGGCAACCGGTCCTCACCTTCATTTTGGATTTTTCATCAATGGTAAAGTCAAAGATTGGTTAGCTATGAAACTGCCTACCGACCAATCCATTCCGCGCAATTATAAAAACCGTTTTCACAAAGAAGTTAGACAGTTGTTAGCTCAATTGCATCTCCATCAATACAATGAATTAGCGGTGAATAACATGAAAATGAAACATCCGAGTTAACCGCGTGCCAAAAGAACGCTATATCGGTCTTATTTCCGGCACGAGCATAGATGCGCTTGATACCGCTCTCGTTCAATTCGATCCACTGAAAATCATTGCAACGCATGAGGAACCTATCCCGACGGAATTGAAAAAAAATCTTGTTGCTTTATCCATCGGCACCGATAATTCCATTCTCAACATGGGAGAAACCGACGTTGCCTTGGGACGGCTTTTTGGCAAAGCTGTCTTAAAGCTGTTAAAAAAAGCGAAGGTCTTCCCGGATTCCATTCAGGCCATTGGCAGTCACGGGCAGACAATTCGACACATACCCAAAGGGAAACATCCTTTTACTCTCCAAATCGGCGACCCTAACACCATTGCCGCCCTCACTGGCATTACGACAGTAGCCGATTTTCGACGTCGTGATATGGCTTTAAGGGGGCAAGGAGCGCCGTTAGCGCCTGCTTTTCATGAATTTCTCTTACGCGATCAAAGCGAAAACCGGTTGATTTTGAATATTGGCGGTATTGCCAATCTCACCTTTCTTCCACGCGACCCTGAAAAATCTACCATTGGTTTTGACACGGGGCCAGGAAACACTTTGTTGGACGCCTGGTGCTTAATCAATTTAAATAAAGATTACGATGATCAAGGGCAGTGGGCTGCGAGTGGATGTGTGCAAGAAAAATTAGTAGCACAATTGTTAGCAGACCCTTATTTTCAAACCCCGCCCCCAAAAGCACCGGTCGCGAATATTTTAACCTTAATTGGCTTAAAAAAAATTTGAATGGCGAAAAATTCGACCCCGTCGATATTCAGGCAACGCTCGTTGAATTAACGGCAAGAAGCGTTGCCAATAACTGTCGAAATTTCTCTATGGATTCGGGAAGTCTGTGGTTATGCGGCGGCGGGGCCCGCAATCATCATTTGGTTAATCGTTTAAAAGTATTATGCAAACCACTGCGTGTTAGCACGACAGAAGAAATCGGTGTTCATCCCGATTGGCTTGAAGCCGTTTGTTTCGCTTGGCTTGCTAAACAAACCTTAGAAAAAAAACCCGGCAATTTACCCAGCGTCACCGGCGCTGAAAAATCCACTATTTTAGGTGCGGTTTATTGGGGTGAAAATTTAATTATTAAAATTTAGAGTCTGTTTACAATCCGCTCCATCCGCTACAATAGCATCATCATCACGCCCGACCGCATTACGAAATTCTACCGCTCGGTCAAATCCCCCACTGTTGATTCGGTTTCCTTTGAAGCCAAAGATGCTGAAACCCTTGTCTTACTGGGTTCTTCAGGAAGTGGTAAGACCACTCTCATGAAAATGATCAATCGACTTATCGAACCACCTCGGAAACAATTAAAATTGAAGGAAAAGATGTTAGGGAGTACAACCTGAGCGAACTGCGTCGCTCCATCAGTTATGTGTTTCAGCAAATTGGATTATTCACTCATATGACAATTGGAAAAAATCTGACTATCTTGTTAAAACTGCTGCATTATCCGAAAGCTAAGTGCATCCAACGTGCTGCTGAATTGCTCGAAATGGTGCATTTAAATCCTCAAAAGTTTACACAGCGTTATTCCGATGAACTCTCGGGTGGCCAACAACGGCGTATCGGTGTGGCTTGTACTTTGGCAATCGCGTTTATTACTGGATTTTCGAATAAAGAAAGTTCATCTTTAGCTTTGCGCGTTTCCGGACGATCGGTTGAGCCGAGTGGTGAATAAGCAGTCATAATAATATTATTTTTTCGACAACAATTTAATAGTTCATTTTTCGCTAAAAAAGGATGACTTTCGACCTGATTAACTGTAGTTTTAAAGGATGCTTGATTTAATAACTCTTCCATTCGGCTAATCGAAAAGTTAGAAACACCGATGGACTTTGTTAATCCTTGCCCGACCAAATTTTCCATACTTTTCCAAGTAGAAGCGATAGGTAATTTGCTTAATGGAATAAAAGCGTCCGCATTTTCAGGGATTTTATAACCCACCGAATGTTTTTGTGTCACCGGCCTAATGTTATTAAATACAAATCTAAATAATCCAGTCGTAAATCGTTTAACGTTTTTTTACAAGCGAGTTCTACATCTTCAGACGCGTGGTCACTATTCCACAATTCTTCGCGTACCACATCACCCACCTTGATTGCATCCTTTAACGCGTTACCGATGGTTGACTCATTAAAATAGATGGGAGCACAGTCGATATGACGATAAGTGATCTCAATGATTTTGCGTATAGCGGTGTAAAGCTCGTTTTCCGGTGATTTCCAGGTACCTAAACCGAGAAGTGGAAAACGTTAGCCGGGAGATAGAGTAGCGTATTTTATAGCATTTTCTTATAGTTGATAAGGCATCATTCTGCCAAGCTTATTCAGTCACTTCAAAAGCACTAATAATGTTTTCATCCAAGAGTTTTAATTCTGGCATAAAATCCAAGCCCATCGGGTATTTTAGCCGTTGAGCTTTGCAAGCCCAGCCCAACCTACGGGCTGAAATCTGATGATTTTAAAAAATCCATCAAAGTTCCACGCTTTGACGGGTTTTCAGATTCACTTTTAACGGCTTTAAATGATGGTTCACCATTTCTCCGAGGCGAACATAATCGCTTGCATCAAAAGCAGGATCTCTACTCGTTCGAACGGATTCTCTTCTATATTACATATTGAGTCGAGATCCTCAACAAAAAGTGTTTTTTTCTTTATCCATTTTTGATTGTTTAACCCTTAATGATAATTTAAATTTTTCAAGCTGGACTTTGATGCACACTTTTTACCCTCACATCAAACAACTCATCTTGACTGCCGCTTTCGAATGCCGGTGCGCAGACTCGAACTGCGGACCTACTGATTACGAATCAGTTGCTCTACCGCCTGAGCTACACCGGCCGGCGTGATGCTTATCATCACGTAAGCGGGGCGGGAGGTCAAGTTGGCGGATACCGCAATCATCAAAACCCTGTATTGCAACTTCATTCTCCTTCGCCTATAAAGGCATCTCGTTTTTGGGGAAGTTATTATGCAGAGAAATCGAACGGCGGGATTCACATTAATGGAATTACTAATCGTGATTGCTATCATTGGTATTTTGATTATAATCGCTATTTCTTCTTATCATACCTACACTCGGCGGGCTCGTTTTAAGGAAGTCGTCCAGGCCAGGGCGCCCTACAAACTAGGAGGGGTCGAAGAGTGTTACCAAATGACAAACGAGCTTTCAGAATGCTCAGCGGGCGATAATGGCGTGCCTCCTGCTATACCGGCGGGGAGTGGAACAGGATTGGTCGATGCCATCGAAATTCAAAATGGCGTAATCACAATCACGCCTCAAGTAAAATATGGGATTGAAGCGAAAGACAATTACATCTTAACACGACCCCCGAACGCGAAGGGTTGACTTGGGTCTCCAGCGGCGGAGGCGTGGCGGCTGGTTATGCAAACTAAGGTCAAGGGCCTCGCTCATCTTTATATTGCAGACAAACGCGTTAACTAACAGCCAAATTGCCAGTGCTATTGAATAGGTGGCGGGGGCACAATCACCGTTGCTGTACTATTTAGTTACCGACAAAATAGCATCCTCAGAAAAAATAGCAGAAGTCTACGCAACTTACTTTGCTTTAGAAGCAATTAACTTAGAGATTCAACAACTGAACCCATCGCTTTTTCATGAAATACCACGGAAATATTTAATGCGCTATGCTTTCATTCCCCTTGCAGTAAAATCACCCAAGCTAGCTATTAGCGATCCGCTATATTTTCGCTTAATCGAAGAACTCCAATTTCAGGCTAATAAACAATACAAAATTGTTTTTACCCCCTATAAATCATTCGCTGCGTTAATAAATAATTTCGCGAGTCATCAAATTTACGAGACAGCTTCACGAGGCGAATCTTCGATTATTGAGTTAGTAAATCAAGTGCTCACGGACGCCATCTATCGAGAATCGTCAGATATTCACTTTGAACCGATGCAACAACATTACCGAATTCGAATGAGTATCGATGGGGTTCTACATACTACTACTCCCTTGCCGAATACACAATCATCGGCAATGACCAGCCGGCTAAAAGTACTGGCTGCATTGGATATTTCTGAAAAACGTTTGCCGCAGGATGGGCGCTTTCATTTTACAACGTTTAGCAATCTTAAACGTGACTGCCGACTTAGTAGCTGTCCGACTTTATTCGGGAAAAATCTTCATCTGTTTACTGAACCCCGTTCATCATTTATTAAAATTTGAAGAGTTGGGTTTAGAAGAAAAACCGAAGCAACTCATCATGAAAAAAATCAAACACCCCAAGGGTTGATTCTTATCACAGGAGCCACGGGAAGCGGAAAAACGGTTTCACTTTATGCCGCGCTTAATCAGCTTAACTCAACTCAAAAAAAAATATCTCCACCGTAGAAGATCCCATTGAAATACAATTAGCAGGGGTTAACCAAGCTAATATTCGCCCAAAAGCCGAACTTAATTTCGCCGCTGTATTACGCGCTTTTTTACGACAAGATCCCGATGTTATCATGGTGGGCGCAATTCATGACTTTGAAACTGCTTCCGTTGCTGTTCGCGCTGCACATACAGATCATTTAGTCTTATCCACCTTACATACCAATAGCGCCGTCGAATGCATTACACGATTAATCGATATGGAAATCGAGCCGTTCAACCTTACTAAAGTGTTAAAGCTCGTGGTTGCTCAGCGACTCATCAGACAGCTTTGCGTTCATTGCCAAGCAACGAAGATTTCCTACCCCTTTTGTTTAAAAAGATGTTATGGGCATATGGGAATCTATGAAATTCTACCTATTACTCCTTCTATTATCGAACTTATTTTACAAAAACGATCGGCGCAAAAAATTAATGCCTGCGCCATACAAGAGGGTATGCAAACTTTGTGGCAGGCAGCTTTGAATAAAGCAAAATCGAGTATTACAAACCTCAACGAAATTTACCGGGTGATTCAATCTGAAAATAACTATGCTTAAATACTCGAAAAATAGCATAAGATCAAAAAATATTTTGGACTTTTTTCGTCAACTAAATTTATTGATAAATTCTGAAATCCCGCTCGTTCAAGCACTTGCTTTATTGCCGGGAGGATTTCATTCAGACCCATTGCGCCAGTTAATCTTAGCCATTTGGAGCAAAATCAAAAACGGTCTAAGCCTTTCTGAGACGTTAAAAATTTACCCCCACTATTTCCATACCGTTCACCGGGAAATAATTCATGCCGGTGAGCAAAGTGGGGAGCTTGGCGAATTATTAAAATTATTAATTCATTATGAAGAAGGTTTGTTTATTTTTAAGAAGAAAATTTAAAAATCAATCCGCTATCCCTTAACCGTTCTTTCAATTGCCATAGGCGTTACCATTGGTTTATTGGAGTTCGTCATCCCGCAATTCCAAAATACTTTTTCTAAATTTGGTTCGCAACTGCCTTGTTGCTTCACTCCAGTGATCATCAATCTCGCCCACAGCGTGCGCGCTTATGGACTACTTATTTTTTTAGCTTTTTCCTTTTTCTATTTGTTTTTATGTATGCAAAAAAACATTCAGACAAATTCTCCACGTCCGTTGATCACGCATTAATAAAAATTCCACTCATTGGAAAGGGTATTCAAAATACAATGATAACCCTTTGGGTAAAAGTGCTAGCGACCCTGAGCGCAGCAGGTATCCCTTTAAGCAAAGCGTTAATCACCGCTAATCATATAATCCGTAACCACGCTTTAAGACAAGCCACGGACAAACTGACTTGTTGGATTAGCGAAGGCCTCTCCTTTAGCAGCACCATTGAACGCTGCGGCTTTTCCCCCCAGGCAATCCAGCTTATTCAGATCGGTGAAAATTCCGGAACACCCAACGAAATGTTGAATAAAGTGGCCGCTATTTATCAGGAAGAAATAGACGAGCGTTACGATCGTCTCAGCAAGTGCCTGGAACCAGCTATCATGATAGTATTAGCATTATTAATCGGCGGACTAATTGTCGCTATGTATTTATCCGTATTCCGAATTGGCTCCGCTCTTTAGGAGCAACTTTCAAGCGAAAAACAGAAATGCAGATTATTTCTTTTTTACAATTTCATTTTTATATAGCGATCCTTGCAATCGCCGTCACCGGATTGATCGTGGGCAGTTTTCTTAACGTGCTCATCGTCTGCCATCCTACCTTGCTCGCCGCGCGTTCGTGGCGAGAGTGCCAGGAATACCTTAATTTACCTGTCGAACCCAAACCAAAATTTAATTTAGCAACCCCACGCTACCAATGCCCCCGATCCCAAAAAATTCTAAAAATTCGCTATAACCTGCCGTTAATAAGCTACTTAACCTTGCGCGGTCGCTGCGCTTATTGTCATGAAAAAATGTCGCCGCTTTATCCCATACTTGAATTACTGTGCGCCATTTTATCAGTGGCTATTGCGATTCGTTATCAGATAAGCTGGCAAGCGCTGGCAGAATTACTACTTACCTGAGTATTAATTTTGCTTTTTCTTATTGATTTAAAAACGCAACTCTTACCCGACGCAATCACACTCCCTACTTTATGGTTTTCTCTTTCTCTTAGCCTCTCTTGTATGTTCGCATCACCTTACCAAGCAATATTTGACGCTATACTAGATTACGGATTTCTATGGATTACCGCCCCGTTTTATCAATTAATTCGTAAAAAAGAGGGAATGGCCTGTGGCAATTTTAAAATAGTCAGTATGTTGGGCGCTTGCTTTGGCCCTTTTATTGCTGTAGCGGGTTGGATCAGCCTTTTATCGAGTCCGGTTCTAACACACAAATTAATTTCTTATTTATAAAGGAGGTGCCATGTTACGGATTGGATTAACTGGTGGCATTGGAAGCGGGAAAAGTACTGTTGCCAACTACTTTGCAGAATTAGGCGCTCCTGTCATCGACGCTGATCAAATCGCTCATGAAATAACAAAACCTGATCAGGAGGCGTTTAAAAAAATTGTCAATCATTTTGGAAATGCAGTGCTTACTAAGGGAAAATTTTTAAATCGCACTAAATTACGAGAACTGATTTTTAAAAATCCTAACGATCGACAATGGCTTGAGCATTTATTACACCCGATTATCATTGCGAAAATGAAAACCCAACTTAAAAAAATCAAAGCGCCTTATTGTATTTTAGCGATCCCTTTACTTGCCGAGGCGTCGCAGTCGGTCGATTTTATCGATCGAATCTTGGTAGTGGATGCGCCAAAAACGCTGCAAATACAACGTACAAAATCGCGCGATCAACTTTCTAATCAACAAATTCAACTTATCCTACAATCACAGAACCGACGCGAAAAACGGCTCACTATCGCCGATGACATGATTGTTAATGATCAGACGATCCCTGTCTTGCGCAAAGCAGTTTTTGATCTACACTATAAGTATTTGCAAATCGCACAAACACAAACAACACCATAAGGCTACTAATGAGCACTTTACGAGTCTTACACGAAAAATCCGAACTTGGGAAAACAACGGTGTATCCTAAGGAATACGCCCCTCATTTATTATTGCCTATCCCAAGGGCGCTAAATCGAAAAACGTTTAACGTTAGCGATCCACTGCCTTTTTATGGTTATGACCTATGGAATGCTTATGAGCTGTCTTGGTTAAATGAAAAAGGGAAACCTTTTGCCGCCAGGGGTGAATTTATAATTCCTGCCACTTCCTCCCATTTAATTGAATCTAAATCATTTAAACTGTATTTGAATTCGTTTAACAACGAACGTTTTGGCGACGCAGCCGCCGTTTGGGAAACCATGAAACGCGATCTTAGCAAACGCATCAACGAATCTGTCACGGTTAATTTAATCCTGCACGAAACCGAGATACCAGCGACCTATTCCTCAAAGGAAAGCCTTCTGGACAACTTAGATATAGCCATTGACACTTATACCCCCGATCCAAACTTACTATCGACCACCCAAGAAATAGTCGCCGAAACTCTCTATTCCCATCTCCTTAAATCCAATTGCCCGGTTACGGGACAGCCTGACTGGGGCAGTATCGAGATTCATTATACAGGACCTAAAATCAATCATGCCCAACTTCTAAAGTACATTATTTCCTATCGCAATCATGAAGAATTTCACGAAGCTTGTGTAGAGCGTTTTTTTATGGATATCCTGCGACAATGTCGCCCGCGAGAACTAACCGTTCAAGCACGCTACACCCGACGGGGCGGGCTCGATATTAACCCTTATCGCTCCACAAACCCCACCTTTTTCGTTCAAAATCACCGTTCATTTCGCCAATGACACGATAACCCAAAAAATGTGTTATGATGAGACATCGATGGCTTATAAGTAGGCCGGCAATGCTCGCAACAACGATTACTTACGAACAACCGCTTAATGAGCCGATGCGAATCTGCCTTTGGCTGGAACATCTTTTTCGTCAGCTTCATGAGCGTATACCCGAACCCGCCCCAGCCGCAAGTCATCTAGCTATGCTAGCTTTACTCAAAGCATTAAACGTGATCGACCGACCCGATTTAAAAACAAAATTAACACAAACTCTAACTCAACAAACATCGAGGCTTTTACAATTAAAACACTCACCAGAGGTGGATAATCATAAATTACAAGGCTTGTTAGACACATTAGATCGTTACGTTGTTCCTTACATCATACAGCACGCAAAATCGGTGAGCCTCTCCGCGAAAATGCTTTTTTAACTCAAATTCGTTCTCATCTATAGAATCCCCCCGCCGGCCCCTGCAATTTCACCACACCTGCTTATGCGCTATGGCTACAACAACCCAGCGAGAATCGCATCAAGGATTTGCAAAATTGGGCCAAAGAATTTGAACCACTAATTAATATCGTGAGAGCCATTTTACAAATAATTCGCGAAAGTCAGCTCGCCACAAAATATAGTCGCTTGTCAAGGATTTTATCAACAAATGTTAAATGCCACTTCGCCTTGCCAATTAATTCAATTAACTTTACCTGTTGAAAAAAAATTTATCCGGAAATTTGTGCTGGCAAGCACCACCTTGTTATTCGCCTTCTACCGCTGCATGTCAACGATAAGAATACGAAGGAAATTGCCGAAGAAATTTCTTTCAAATTAAACTGCTGTCGAATTTAAAAATCGAAATAATATGAAATTTTTAATGGTATTTTCCCTATATTCCTCTTCGCTGCATACGGGCTACTTGTTGTTAAACGGGGTGTAAAGTCCATCATTCCCGCGCAGTCAGAGATAACAACTCATAAATTGAAATTGGTGTGGCTTATGGGTAATAATATCGTGTTATTAGGTAGCTGATGATGGTTTGGTTCGCTTCGAGGAAAGGCAACTCGGATATATTTTTAATCGGCATCCAGCGAATACATTGTCCTTCTAATCCTCGCGCTTCACCTTCAAATTTAATTACCCGCCACGCTTCTAAAGCAACCTCATAATCGCCACAACAATGCTGAACTTTCATAATCGCTTCGGCCGCCATCACCGTCAAATCCACTTCCTCTTTTAATTCACGACACAGCGCCTGATAACTATCTTCAAAAACTTCTATTTTTCCGCCTGGAAATTCCCATAAATTTCCCTGGATTGCTTGCTTTGGGCGCAGCGAAACCAAAACTTCATTTTGAGAATTGATGACAATGCCGACAGCAACAGAAACTAGCTTAATTTTCCGTGACATTGCTTGTATTTCTTTCCGCTGCCACAGGGGCAAGATTCGTTACGACCTACTTTGGGTTGAGAGCGCACAAAAGGTTGGGTTGCTTCTTCTTGTTCGGCAACAGCTACTTCTTTTTCCGGTTGTAGTGCGGTCATTTTCGCATGATGGTATTGTAGCTCCGGCGCAGACTGTTGGTATAAACGCTGTTGTTGTTCGACCTGCTCTTCGGTTGCGATTTCTAATTTCGACAAAGTCGCCGTTAATTCGTATTTAATCTGCCTAAGCATTTGCGTCAATAAGTCAAAAGACTCGCGTTTATATTCTTGTGCAGGACTTTTTTGAGCATAACCGCGCAAATGAATGCCTTGACGCAAATGATCCATCGCCGCTAAATGCTCTTTCCAATGATGATCTAACAATTGCAGCATCAGCGTCTTTTCTACTTCACGCATGGCCTTGGGATCGGTTTTTGCTTCCTTTGCTTTATAATCTTTAGTAATTTCATCAATAATGCGTTGATGAAGCGTTTCTTCGTGAAGCGTTTCATCCTTTTCAAGCCATTCCGCAATCGGCAAAGCCAAACCAAAATCCTCACGAATTTGCTTTTCTAGCCCGGGTATATCCCATTCTTCCTCCAGGCTCTGTGGCAGCACAAACGAACTAATCATTTCGCTTACCGCTTCTTCACGAATAGCTTCAATCGTCTCAGAAATATCATCCGTCTGAAGTAACTGGAAACGTTGTTGATAAATCACTTTACGCTGATCGTTGGCAACGTCGTCATATTCCAACAACTGCTTACGAATGTCACAATTCATTCCTTCGACACGACGTTGAGCCTTTTCAATCGCACGAGTAATCCACGGATGTTCAATCACATCGTCTTCTTTCACACCGAGACGACGCATCATGTTAGACATCCGTTCCGCCGCAAAAATACGCAATAAATTATCTTCCATAGAGAGATAAAATTGCGAGGAACCGGGATCTCCCTGCCGACCGGATCGACCACGAAGCTGATTATCGATACGCCGCGACTCATGACGTTCCGTCCCCAGCACATGCAAACCACCGGCTGCAATCACCGCATCGTGACGCTCCTGCCAATCGGCTTTTCGTTTTTGAATTTCTTCTTCCGTCGGGTTATCTAATTCACTTACTTCCGCTTCCAAATTACCACCCAAAACAATATCAGTTCCTCGACCCGCCATATTCGTGGCGATAGTCACTGCAGCAGGACGTCCCGCTTCAGCAATAATTTTGGCTTCGCGTTCGTGATTTTTTGCATTGAGAATTTCATGTTTAATATTCGCTTTTTTCAAAAAATATGCGACTAATTCTGATGCTTCAATCGATGCCGTGCCAATCAACAGCGGCTGACCTTTCTCATGACGTTTCTTGACTTCATTAACAATCGCATCGAATTTTGCATCCGCCGTTAAGTAAACTTGATCAGGTTCATCGCGGCGAATCATGGGTCTATTCGTGGGGATGACAACCACTTCCAGTCCGTAAATCTTTTGCAACTCGAAGGCTTCGGTATCCGCGGTGGCAGTCATACCGGATAATTTTTCATAAAGGCGAAAATAGTTTTGAAACGTAATAGTAGCCAATGTCTGATTTTCTAATTGAATAGTTGCAGCTTCTTTTGCCTCTATGGCTTGATGCAAACCATCCGACCAACGACGTCCCGGCATCAAACGGCCCGTATGTTCATCTACAATAATGACTTCATTATTTTTTACAATGTAATGAACGTCTCGATAAAAAAGCGTGTGTGCGCGTAAAGCAGCATAAACATAGTGCATCAACGATATATTAGAGACATCGTATAAACTTTCTCCGGCCTGCATAAGCCCTTGCTTTATCATTAACGCTTCGATCGTACGATGCCCTTGTTCAGTCAGATAAACCTGTCGATTTTTTTCATCCAGCGTATAATCCCCTCGATTTTCATGGGGAACTGCCTCTTCTTTTTGCCCCTCTTCCATTTTTTGCAATTTTAATTGAGGGATGAATTTATTTATCTCTACATAAAGATCCGATGATTCTTCCGCTTGTCCTGAAATAATTAAGGGCGTTCTAGCTTCATCAATTAAAATTGAATCCACTTCGTCAATGATCGCGTAATGCAATGGCCGCTGCACGCGCTGATCCAAATCAAAAACCATGTTATCGCGTAAATAATCGAAACCGAATTCGTTATTAGTGCCGTAAGTGATATCAGCCGCGTAAGCCACTTGTTTCTCAACTGGCTCCATTCCAGGCACGTTAACGCCCACCGTCAAGCCGAGGAATTCATAAATAGGCTTCATCCATTCAGCATCACGCTTAGCTAAATAATCATTTACCGTGACGATGTGAACGCCCTTGCCCGTCAATGCGTTCAAATAAGCTGGCATCGTAGCACCTAAGGTTTTACCTTCACCAGTACGCATTTCAGCAATTTTTCCACCATGGAGAGCCAAGCCACCAATTATTTGGACGTCGAAATGACGAAGCCCGAGCGTGCGAACGCTGGTTTCCCGAACCACCGCAAACGCTTCCGCCAATAAAGCATCGAGCCCTTCTCCATCGACTAAGCGTTTTTTGAATTCATTGGTTTTAGCGCGAAGGTCGGCAGCGGAAAAGGCCTGGATTTCTGGCTCTAGGGCATTAATTCTTGATACTATTTTGGAATAGCCTTTGAGCAAACGCTCATTACGCGTACCGAAAGCTTTCCTGATAATGTTGCCAAGCATAGACGGCATTGTATATCATTCAACAAAAAAGTGGAATTTTCTTTAATAAAATGAACCAAATACCGCCCGAGGATCCTAAGCGAATCAGTCGCTGTTTTCAAACAGGGCACCTCAAAACGATTGCCCAAAAAGCCAATCAAATCGCGACACTCGAAAAGCTACTGGCTCGCTTTCTCCCCAAAGAACTCGTACCTCACTGTCATGTGATGAATATCTCAGGCAATACCTTGATTCTGCAGCTCGACAGCGGGGCTGTCGCCATGCGCGTTCTTTACCTAACTCCTTCGCTTCTGAAACAACTCGCCCAACAGAAGGTCCAACTCGCGGCTATTCAATGCCGTGTTCGACCTTAATGTTTCATTCCCGTGAAAATCATTCAATATATTCGTCTCCGTCACATAAATTTACACGTACTTACCCGGGGAGTGAGATGATTCATTGATAGTTTCTTAATCAGGATTTCTGGGTGCTGCTAACTGCACGGTTATTCTTAATTACCCACCGTGATAAAAGATCATAAATCTCACTTAAATTAGCCAGCTGTCCTTCCTGCACACCGGTCAGGTGGCGTCTATTTTAAAGCGCATCCAGTTTACATTTCAGCATTCTAAGTGGAGTCAAAAATTAGGACGCTCTCCCGGATTACCCTCAAAAAACCTATTGCGTAGATAAATCACTATTGACGCATTAGGATTTGCCCCCCTCATGAGACTTCTCAGCATGCGCACAGACTCCCGATTACATGCAAAGCACAAAGGAGTACTACAATGTAGTGCTTAGATTAACATCTGCACCTGCTTGAATGAGTTGATCAACAACCTCCTCAAGTCACCTTTGACTCGCTATCATCAATGCAATAGCTCCGTTACGTCCTTTTTGATTCACATCCGCTCCGTGATGAATCAATTACGTTATGATCTCGAGATCGTGATATTGAATAACACGTTGTAGCAATGTCATAGCAACGGGTTTAGATTCGGGTCCGCACCGGCGTCCAACAGCATGATCAGAATCTCCCGTTGAACTAACGCATCCTTCTTATTTTTCACACCCCTGAGAGAAAATAATCAGTTAACCGCCCCCATCAATGGTGTCAGCTCTTGTGCCGCCCCAAATCTCGTTGCGGCTGTTTTTATCGGAGCTCGAGTTATTCCAGTGACTGCTCGCTGGGCGCCCTTATTAACCTTCGCGCCAGCTTCGGTTAAACCCGCTTCTACTTGCTTACAGGCGTAGAATGCATTATAACAACGCTGTGCCGAAGCGATCCTAGTGATCCTGTTCTCCCACCTCATCCAGCCTAATTTCTGGATGAGAAATTAAATACTTAACAACTTCAGCTGACCCACATAAGCTGTCTCTTGAAACGGCGTGAGTCCACCAGGCAACAACTGGTTTGGGTCACATCCTTTTTCTTCTTCAATTAAATATTTTACTATTACTAATTGGTTAAATTTAGCTGCAGTATGTGAAGCGCTCTTCTATTAGGGGGGATTTACCGTCCGTAAAAAAAGAGGCTGATAGACATGATATTCTGTGGCAATGATAAAATATTTCAACAGATTAAGATTATCCGTTTCACAAGCTCGCTCTGTAACTTCGATTTAATGATACCAAAATAATAATTCTAATCCCATTTAGAATTGGGGGAATTTAATAATTTCGAAATAAACTTGTGAAATATTGGATGCCTCATACAATCAGCCTCAGTATCTTTTATTAAAACCTGACTATCTTGACACATCGATATTAAAACAAGCTTAAAAAGGAAACATTAGCTTCCGTTGATGATAACATTTAAGATCCTCGTTAAAACGAATAGCAAAATGGGCGG
>NZ_CAJRAM010000008.1 GCF_907164965.1 Coxiella endosymbiont of Ornithodoros maritimus | reverse complement strand
TTTTTTACAAAAGCTATTTTATACACTCTTTAGGAGGGAGCTAGATGATTATCAGCTCTTTACATGACCCAAGTTTTTTCTGATGAACTTGAAGAAGATGAGTCATGTAAAGACCATATCATTATCCACAAGTCACAGGTATTTCCATTTTAAACTTGGTGATTCCGCTCAGGAGTCCAGGCGCGCTTTTAGCGCACAGCGCGCACGTAGTGCGCTGTGTCCCCCGCCTGCGTGGGGACGATGAGGGAGCAGGGATGACGGGTTTAAGTTTTTAGTTTTTACCACTTCTGGGTAATAGATATGGTAAAGACATAACTCCTTGTTCTGCGTCATTAGAAAATAACTCACGGCGTCATGGCTACCGGAGTATAGGCGAAGGGTAATTCAGAGGAATCTTTGAAAGTCACAATTTCCCAAGCGCTTTTAGTTACGAGCAATTGTTTTAATAACTTGCTATTCAACGTATGACCAGATTTAACGCCGCTGAAAGAACCAATTAAACTACGGCCTAATAAATAAAGATCGCCAATCACATCAAGAATTTTATGTTTAACAAATTCATCTGGATAACGCAATCCATCTTGATTTAAAATTTTGTATTCATCCAACACTAAAGCGTTGTCTAAGCTAGCACCCAAGGCTAAATTATTTTTTCGGATAAATTCATAATCGGATAAAAAACCAAACGTACGCGCCCGCGATATTTCTTTTACATAGGATGTGCTCGAAAAATCAAGCGTCGCATTTTTATTATTTTCGTTAAATAAAGGATGATCGAAAGCAATATCGAAACTAATTTTAAACCCGTTATAGGGTTCGACCATGACACTTTTATCCCTCTCTTCGATTTTGACTTTTTGTTTGATGCGGATAAATTCTTTGGGTGCGTTTTGTTCTTCGATACCGGCAGACTGAATTAAAAATACAAAAGGACCCGCGCTGCCATCCATGATGGGTAATTCAGGTGAGGTTAGATCAACATATAAATTGTCAACGCCAACGCCCGCTAATGCCGACAATAAATGTTCGACCGTGGCAACACGCACATCCCCTTTCGTTAAACACGTCGATAAACTAGTATCACCAATGTAATTAACCTGAGCTGGAATTTGAACCACCGGGTCTAAATCGGTCCGGCAAAAAATAATGCCGGTGTTGGGGGGGGCGGGACGCAATATTAGATAAACTTTTTCTCCAGTGTGAACACCAACACCCGTAGCTCTCACGACATTTTTTAGAGTTCTCTGTTTAATCATTGTGTTATCAATCCTTTACTGGAAAACAGGAGGCGTATTTTAGCACATCCTTGCTAGTAACGGTTAATATATTTTAGTGTTAATCATCTCCACTGAATTCCCGCGCTGAGGAACTCAGCTGCCCGACATAATCGATGGTTCAGTCATTGAATGACGGCTCAATCTTCCTCCTGGCGACGTAAAAACGCGGGAATATCTAAATATTCAAAATCCCGGTCGCGTTGCTCTTCGAGATCTACCGTGCGTTTAGAGGGCTCTTGATTTCGCATATAAGTCGGCCGATCCAATTGATGATAATAATCCAATGTGCCATCGTTTTTCGTGTTTTTTACAGGTTTTAAGGGGACACCGGCGCCGCTACTACCAGCGTGCGAACCCAATCCGGTCACCACCACCGTTACGCGCAGTTCATCGCTCATATCGGGATCGATAACAGTACCGATGACAACCGTCGCTGTTTCAGAAGCAAATGCCTTCACAGCTTCGCCAACCTGTTCGAATTCGCCAATCGATAAATCCATCCCAGCACTGATATTGACTAACACGCCTCGAGCACCCGTGAAATCCACGTCTTCCAACAGAGGGCTTGCGATAGCAGCTTCCGCGGCTTCACGAGCTCTGGTTTCGCCGCTGCTAACGCCAGTTCCCATCATAGCCATCCCCATTTCTGACATGACGGTGCGTACATCGGCAAAATCGACGTTTATCAATCCAGGACGAGTAATTAAATCAGCAATCCCTTGAACGGCGCCTAATAAGACATTGTTCGCTGCTTTAAAAGCATTTAAAAGGGTTATGTTTTTGCCCAGCACATTCAGTAATTTATTATTCGGGATGGTAATTAATGAGTCCACATAGTTACCTAGCGCTTTGATCCCTTCTTCCGCCACATCCATCCGTTTTTTACCTTCAAATACGAATGGCTTCGTCACAACAGCGACTGTCAAAATACCCAACTCTTTGGCCACTTCCGCGAAAATCGGTGCAGCACCAGTTCCCGTGCCCCCGCCCATTCCCGCGGTTAGGAAAACCATGTCTGTTCCTTCGAGAATTTCACGAATGCAATCGCGTGCCTCTTCAGCCGCTTGACGACCGACGCTTGGATCGGCACCCGCCCCAAGCCCTTTGGTGATTTCATCACCGAGCTGTAAAACGACTCGTGCCTTAGACCGCCCTAAGGCTTGAGAATCGGTATTCGCACAAACAAACTCTACACCATCGATATTCTCAGCGATCATATGCTCGATAGCGTTTCCCCCACCACCACCGATACCGATGACTTTTATTTGGGCATTTTGCGGTGAGGTTTCACCCAATTCAAACATGTTATTGCCTCCTAATGCCAATCAAAAATTTCCTTGGAACCAACTTTTCATCCGTTGCCATAAGCTCATGCCGTGTTGCAAATCAAAAACAGGCCGATTATTGAGCTGACTTTGATAGCCATGAATGAGTAATCCCACTGCCGTAGCATAAATAGGATTGTCACGAACATCCGCCAAACCATTGACATACTGAGGCAGCCCTAACCGCACCGGCATTTGGAAAATGCGCTCAGCCAATTCAATACAACCAGTTATATGCGAAGCACCACCCGTCAGCACAATGCCGGCAGCAATTAAATCTTCAAATCCACTACGACGCAATTCGGCCAGCACAAGCTCAAATAATTCTTCATAACGCGATGCAACCACCTGAGCCAATGCCCGTTTTTCCACCTGTTTAGGCAGGCGCTTAGCCACGCTGGGGACTTGAATGGCTTCTTCAGGGTTGACCTCCTCTGGCAATACGGAGGCGTATTTAATTTTAATTTGTTCGGCATATTGAGTCGGCGTACGTAAGGCTACCGCCACGTCATTTGTGACGTGATCGCCGGCGATGGGGATAACGTGGGTATGGCGGATGGCTCCTTCAGTGAAGATAGCAATGTCCGTTGTCCCTCCTCCTATGTCCACCATACAGACACCCAATTCTTTTTCATCGTCTGTTAAAACGGCATGGCTGGAGGCCAATTGCTCTAATACGATATCGCCCACTTGCAGTCCGCAACGGCGGACACACTTGTTAATATTTTGAGCGGCGCTCACCGCACCAGTCACAATATGCACCTTGGCTTCCAAGCGTACGCCCGACATGCCGACCGGCTCCCGAACGCCTTCTTGATTATCGATGATAAATTCTTGTGGCAGAATATGCAGTATTTTTTGATCGGCGGGAATGGCCACCGCTTTAGCGGCGTCAATAACGCGGTCCACATCCGATTGGTTCACTTCGCAGTCGCGAATGGCCACAATCCCGTGAGAATTTAGGCTGCGAATATGGTTGCCCGCGATCCCAGTATAAGCAGAATGAATATCACATCCTGCCATTAATTCTGCTTCTTCAACCGCTCTCTGAATCGATTGGACTGTTGATTCAATATTAACCACAACACCGCGCTTTAAACCGCGTGACGGATGCGTGCCAAAACCAATAACTTGAATCTGGTTATCTTGGGCAACTTCTCCGACAAGAGCCGCGATTTTACTCGTACCGATATCTAAGGCAACAATGAGATTTTTATCTGGATTTTTCGGCATAGCCGCCAAAATCTCCCTGTGAAAACACTGACATTGACTATTAAATCATTAGTATAAGCGATATACTTCAAAATCACTATTAAAAAATAAATGTTGTTTCATATGATTAGTCAGATTTCCATGGATATTTACAATATATTACTTAGATACTAGTTAATTATATTTAAATATCAAAGTAGTTTAAGAGATTAGATGGAAAAAGCATTTAAAAAAATTATTCGAGGCTACCGTGATTTTCGAAAAAATACGCAACCGGCAATAATGCAAAAATGCGATCCGGGCGATTTATTTGTTTTCCGAAATGTGGCCAACATTGTTCCACCTTACAAAGCCGACGAAAGTCATCATAGCATGAGCGCGGGGCTCGAATTTAGCATTTGCTATTTAAACGTAAAACACCTTATCATTTTAGGACACAGTCAGTACGGCGGCATAAACTTTACTCAACAGTGAAAACTTAAAACAAAACGATTTTATACCCTCTGGGTTCTCTGATTAAAACAAATTCTTCAATGGTTCAAGATGCTAATCAATTTACTAAAGAGGGTTTAACGCACTCTTATCAAAATTGCCTAACCTTTACTTGGATTAAAGAACGCATTCAACAAAAAAATTGTCTATCCATTTATGGTTTTTTGATATTAAAGAAGAGGAGATCTTTGCTTATTCATTTAAAAATAAAAAATATCAGAAAATTAATTCTTCCATTGAATGGCCAACCCATTCGAATATCGAAGATCAACATGTTCAATTCGATTAATGTTCGCGCCAATAATTTTAGGGTAAAGATGCACGAATTGTTCAAATCGGTGATCGATGTTTTCACGGCCTAAAAAAATTTGAGTATGCCCATTTAAAATCAGAGACCAAGCGCCCCGTTTTGTTAATGATAAAGCCGTGACGACGGCGTGAAAATGGATGAGCAACTGACTAAATTGTTGAAACCGGTTTAATACATTTTCTTCGCTATTATTAGGCCCGCTGAGTTGTGGAATATTTTGAGGAATGGTTGCAAGCGGCGGGGAAAAAATTTCACCCTTTTGCATGATTAATTCATTTTGATTCCAGCGGGCAATCGGTCGCTGTTCTTCTACCTGAATTTCTAATTCATTGGGCCATATTCGTCGCACCGACACATCGTGCACCCATGGCAGCGACATTAATGCTGTTTGCAACGTCGAGGCGTTAAAAGAAAAAAAACCACCCTGAATGTGATGGACAACAATGTCTTTTAATTCAGCCATTTTGATATGATCGCTACTCACTGTAATTTTAATTTGACGAAAAGGCAGTGTCTTTGGATTATGCAAAGTTATAATTCCCGCTAAAAGGCTTACAAAAGCAAGCAACAGTAATGCAGTCGGAATTAATTTTTTTATATTTTTTAAATTTCGGTGGGTTTTTCTTTTTACATTATACCTCTTCATCAGGATCGTCCAATAATATGCACTTCTTTAACAAGTTGAATGCCATGCATTTGATTAACGTGCTGAGCCACATAATGGATTAAAGCTTCAATATCGGCAGCACTGGCATTACCTTTATTTAAAATAAAATTAGCGTGCTTTTCTGAAACTTCAGCGTTTCCAATGGATTTGCCCTTTAAACCAGCCGATTCAATTAACCGTGCGGCGTAATCACCCGGCGGGTTACGAAATACCGAGCCACAGCTATATTTTCCGATGGGCTGTGATAGATTGCGTTTTTTAAGTAGCATATTAATAGCAGTTTTTACTTTGTCCGTATCGCCGCGATTAAAAAAAAATAACCAGCAATAAAAAATTGATTTTCTAATCCTTCCACTTGACGGTAGTGAATTTTAAATTCACCCGGCGTACGCTTTAATATTTCGCCCTGATGACCAATGGTTTCCACACCAATTACATTGCGCCACGTTTCACTGCCGAAAGCGCCCGCATTCATCGCTAAAGCACCGCCGACAGTTCCTGGAATGCCGGCGAAAAAAGCACCGTCCTCTAAGCCTTGGCTCACACAAAATTTTGCTAATTTAGCGCAAGTGACGCCGGCTTCTGCTCGGATGATGGTTTTGCCATTCCCAGATAAAAAATCCTGTGTTCCGCTTTGCTCTGCGAAAACTAATTGACTATTAATAACAGAGAGTTCTTTCAGTCGGTTTAATGTTAGAATAACGGCTCCTTTAATTCCACCGTCTCGAATTAATACATTACTCCCTAAACCAAGCCAGGTTAAAGGTTCATCGGAAGGCAATTGAGTCAGAAAATCTTGTAAATCAGATAAATCGGCCGGACGATAAAGTCGTTCTGCTTTTCCGCCCACGCGCCAAGAAGTGTAACGCGCTAATGGTTGATCACAGAATAATTCGCCACGCAAACGAGTAAAATTCTCTTTATCCATGAGTCTGCACCAAGGCAGTAACGACACTGCCTATATTTCCGGCCCCTTGTAAAATAATAATGTCATTGGGTTGGCTTAATTTTTGCAATGTTTCAGGCAAATTTTGCAGTAACGGCACAAAAGTTGTTTTTTGCACCATCCCATTGCACATCATTTTAATTAGCGCCATTCCATCAGCACCAGGGATTGGCATCTCGCCAGCACTATAAACTTCAAGCAAAATCAACCAATCAGTTTCTGCTAAAACAGAAACGAATTCCGTCATTAAATCCCGAGTGCGGCTATAACGGTGTGGCTGAAATACCAATACCATTCGCCGTTCTGGCCACGCGGCCCGTGCTGCGGCTAAAGTAGCTTTGATCTCGTTGGGGTGATGGCCATAATCCTCGATAATTAACGCATTTCCCTTAGGCAAAATCATTTCGCCACGAATAGTAAATCGACGATCCACACCAGGAAAGCCTGCCAATGATTTAAGTAATGTAGGTTCATTCATTTGAACCACATCAGCGATTGCCGTTACTGCCGTCGCATTTAAAGCATTATGCTGCCCGGGCATACTTAATTTAATGTTTAAAGGCGCCTTACGGTAAGGGGAATGGATTTGAAAATGGCTTTGGATACCTTGTTGACAGTAATCAACCACACGATACTGAGCATCAGAAGAAAAACCATAGGTGATTACCCGGCGAGACAACGCCGGTGCTATTTCGCGAAGTATAAGATCATCCAAACACAAAACCACAAGGCCATCTCGCGCTGTTTGTTCTAAGAATTGTATGTACGTTTGTTTTAAACGATTAAAATCGCCATCATATGTACTTAAGTGATCCGCATCGATATTAGTCACAACGGCAATATCGGGATGCATAAATAAAAACGAAGCGTCACTTTCATCCGCTTCAGCAATAAAATAATAGCCGTTACCAACCCGTGCTGGCGTTTGAGAATTGTTTAATACACCCCCGACCATAAACGTAGGGTCTAAATTCGCCTCAACGAACGCATGGCTTAACATCCCCGACGTGGTGGTTTTTCCATGGGCGCCGGCAACGGCAATGGATTGATACTCTTTCATTAAGTTAGCGAGCATTTGGCCGCGTTTTAGAAGCGGTATTTTCGCTTGCTTTGCTGCCATCAATTCAGGATTTGTCGCCCCGATGGCACTCGAGTAAACGGCACAATCCGCCTGAGTGATGGCCATATCTTCGTGATTGAATATAATTTCAGCGCCTAATCGTTGTAATCGTTCGGTATTCTTATTGGGAGAAACATCCGATCCTGTCACACGACAGCCTTTTTTTAATAAAATTTCGGCGAGCGCACTGACACCAATACCGCCAATCCCTAAACAGTGAACATGATTAATGATTTTTTTATCGAGCTGCATAAAATTTCTTACATTGAGCAATGACACGCTGAACGGCTTCGGGCTTTGCTAATTTTCGCGCATTTTCGGCCATGGTTAACAGCCGGTCGCGATTCTGCGCAAATTGTTCAAACAAACGCATCAAATCCGTTTCCGTTAATAATCCCACTGAAATAATAATAGCAGCTCCTGCTTGTTCCAAAAAGCGGGCGTTATGGAATTGATGGTTGTCCACGGCATGAGGGTAAGGGATAAAAATACTCGCCACCCCAACTGAGGCGATTTCGCAAACAGTCAAAGCGCCTGCCCGGCAAACAACTAAGTCAGCCCAACTATAGGCATCTGCCATGCCGCTAATAAAATCATCGACCTTAGCTTCTATCTTTATCTTTTCGTACTCTTTTTTGATGAATTCAAAATCTCGTTCTCCGGTTTGATGCCAAACAGCAATTTCTTCAGAGCAGGGATAACTACTCAATGCGGCCAGCATTTTTTGATTAATAGACTGAGCCCCTTGACTGCCGCCTAAAACTAAAATACGTAACGGCCCGCGACGACCAGCCAAACGAATTTGTGGCAATGGCATCTTAACCAGTTCCGCACGAACCGGATTGCCCGTTGTAACTACTTTACGATTTTGAGGGAATGTGTCGGGAAAACCTTGCAAGATAGATTTAGCCATTTTCGCCAATACACGATTCGTTAGACCGGGAATCGAGTTTTGTTCATGAATGATTAAAGGTGTGCGAGTTATCCAAGCCGCTAGCCCCCCGGGACCCGCCACATAACCGCCCATACCTAAGATGACATCGGGTTTAAACTGACAAATAATTTGGTAAGCTTGAAAAACCGCCCTTACTAAACGCAAAGGCATAAGAAGCTGTTGCAGTCCTCTTTTCCCACGAAAAGCTTTAATTTGAATGAGGTGCAAAGGAAAGCTATCAGGAACTAGCTTTTCTTCAAGCCCTCCTTTCACACCCAGCCATTGGACGTCAACCTCCTGTTCACGCAACCCTCGCGCTACCACGAGTGCCGGAAAAATATGGCCGCCAGTGCCGCCGGCTATAATTAATATTCGATTCATAACAGGATGATAGCACTCTCGGGCCTTTAGGGTAAGGCTAAACAGCTGCTAAGATTTTCTTATCTCAGAAGGAATAAATGCGCTGTATTTTTCATCTTCTATAATCTTTTCCAATGTTTTGTCATGCAAAGCCCACATCTCCTTTTTAAAAAATGTGACTTTTTCTCCTTTTAGAAAATTTAAAACTTTATCGACAGCATTAATTTTGTCGGTTTTAGATACTCCATTTAACAAAAAAATATTCCCTCGAATTAGAAACTCTTTTTTTTCAATAGGTTTTCACTTTTTCTTCTAACCCTATTTTTGATATTTTTTCATATAATTTCTGTTTATTTATAAATACTCGATTGCAATGAATTACACATTTCAAAACTTCAGCTAAGGATTCCTAAATCACCCTCTAATAACTTGTCAATTGTTAAATACGTTATTCATGTAAGCCTGCCTCTTGAAGCTCTTCCACAAAAACCCTAATATGAAGGGGAGCAATAAACTCATATAAGCTATAACCGCCCATAAAATAAATCGAGTTAACACAAGATATTGGATAATTTTTAAAAATCTCTTTCCCGTCGGAGCAGAAGCCTTTAATTGCCTAATTCTCCCGCAAATTACTAAAATTGTTCTAATTTAAACAAATCTCATGCCTGAAATAGATTTTACGAACAGACAAACATTTAATTCAAAAAGATGCTTTGGGAAACTGACTTTAGGGTCGAAGGTGGAATGTTCTGGGTAGCGGTCTTTTTGCGGCGGTCTACTTAAAACCATCACCTTATCATAGAAAGAAACTGGATGTATTGAACATAATATCCCAGGTGCGTGTAGGTGACATCTTCTTGGGATTGATCGCGATTAATCCGCCCTCTGTGCTCCTCCGAATAAAGCCCAGCTTCGTAGAGCCCTTCTAATGGAAGGATGGGGTAATGGTTAATTATTTTTTCTTGGAAGTCAGCAATAACGGTGGCAATGCTATAGAGCGTCAAAAAATAAACATATTTATTAAATTTCATAAGACTTTCACGTTAGCGCTCATTAAAATATTCGGCCATCTCATCTGAAACAGAAATTAATTTAATGGCAATCGTAGTTTCGTCATGCATTCCATTCCACCCATATTCATAGCCATCATTGATGTCTTTCTTGATTGCTGAGCTGGATTCTAAAAATGGCAAGTTATCACGTTCTGCAAATTTATCTGCCAGTTCTTTATCTACTACTCACGCGTAATAAGTTATGCCGCTTTTTAGATAATCGGTAAATCCTTTTACTATAGAAATGACAGGATGCCTAGATAAAGATTGTAAACCGTTGAGTGCTAAATGGGACTCAAAATAACGGCGAACCAGAGAGTTAGAAATTGCTTTAGGAGAAAAATCAATACGAAATTCCTTAAAGCTCTCTGCTTTTTTAAAAAGGTTATTTAATTTGGATTTATTTTCACCGCGAAGATAAATTTTAATCAATTTTACTTGTCTTTGAACATCATTTTTATATTCATCGATTAGCATTAATAATGCCTCATTGGGTGTAATAGATAATATTTTTCAGTACCTGCAAACGAAAAAATAAATACTCCTTGTGTATTATAAGTTTTAATTCTCAGTTTCATAAGCGATCCGCAAGATAACACTGATCGCTAAGCAATTCATTAACAAACTGCTACCACCATAACTGATAAAAGGCAGCGTTAATCCTTTGGTTGGCAAAACGCCAGCCGTAACGCTGATATTGATAATCACTTGTAATCCTAACCAGAGCGCAATTCCATACGCAAGATAAGCGGAATAAAGTTGATTACTATTTTCAGCACGTCGGCCAATTAAAATAATACGACCGATTAATAAAACAAATAAACTCATCAACAAAATTTCTCCGATTAATCCTAACTCTTCGGCAAGCACAGCAAAAAGAAAATCCGTGTGTGCTTCGGGCAAATAAAACAATTTTTGCACGCTATTTCCCAAACCAACGCCGAAAACTCCACCACGTCCAAAAGCAATGAGTGATTGCGTTAATTGATAGCCCGACCCAAATTGATGTGCCCATGGATTGAGGAAACTCGTTAATCGTTGTAAACGGTAAGGAGACAATATAGCTAATAAAATTAAGGAGCCCGCGACTAAAATGAATAACACAAAAAAGGGCCATAACCGTACTCCCGCTAAAAATAGCAATCCCAGGCAAGTCATTGTAATCACTACCGCGGCACCAAAATCGGGTTCTAACAGTAACAGCCCCGATAAAATTCCTACGAGCAACATGGGCTTTAAAAATCCTTTCAATTCTTTTTGCACTTCACTTTGATAACGCTGCAAAAAACTAGCGAGGTATAGAATAGTTATAAATTTTACGACTTCAGAAACTTGTAAAGAGATAAACCCCAGTTGAATCCACCGCCGACTACCGTTGACAGTTTTGCCAATGACAGGGGCCAAAATCAGTATTAATAATAAAAAACCTACCAAGAACAAATAACCGCTATATGTTTTCCAAACTTTAATAGGAACCCGACTCGCCACCCACGCAAACGTTAAACCTAAGCTTAAATAAATGAGATGGCGAATAAAATAATGAAAAGGATACCCAAACTGACGATCAGAAATCACCATCGAAGCAGAAGCAACCATTAATAACCCTAACGCCAATAACGACAAAGTACAGATGACAATCCAAGCATCGTATGACCAAAAAATAGTTGATTTTTTTCGCATTAAAGTGCTTCCACCGTTTCTATAAAAACATCACCGCGGTGTTCGTAGTTGGTAAACATATCAAAACTCGCGCAAGCGGGGGACAATAAAATAATATCGCCGGCTTTGGCTGCTTGAGTGGATTGTTTGACCGCTTCTCTCATTGAATCAGCGTGTTTAATAAGGGTTATTTCTTTTAAGGTTTTTTCTAACAGCGGAGCATCCTCGCCGATTAAAATCACTTGTTTAACGTAACGTTTAACGACGTCTTTTAACAGAGAAAAATCGGCGCCCTTGCCTTGTCCGCCAGCGATAAGGATTAATTGCCCTTTTACCGCTTGCCCTAAGCTTTCAATAGCAGCGAGGGTAGCGCCAACGTTTGTGCCTTTTGAATCATTATAATAATCAATTTCCTTATACTTGCGTACCCATTGACAACGGTGGGGGATGCCGGAAAATTCATGTAATACATGAAGCATATTTTCTATGGGGATTTTAGCTGCTGTTCCCAATGCTAATGCAGCAAGTGCATTTTGGAGATGATGACGAGTGTTTAATTTTAATTCTTGGACGGGCATTAAAATCTTACCCCGATAGGCAATAGACGTTTTTTGATTATGTTCTGCCAACGAAAAATCAGCAGCGTTATTTAACCCGAAAGACAAAGGTTTTTTATTAAACGGAAGATGGCGCCAAATTTCTGGTTCGTCCGTGTTCACAATAGGAATAAAACAATCAGTATAAATGCGTTGTTTAGCTCGGAGATAATCTTGCAAAGTTGCATAGCGATTCATATGGTCTTCGCTAATATTTAATATGGTTGCCGCTTGAGATCGTAAAGAAAAAGTTGTTTCAAGTTGGAAGCTCGATAATTCCAGTACGTAATAACCCGGGTCAGGTGTAATTTGTTCTAAGACCGGCTCGCCAATATTACCGCAAACTGAAACGTTTCGGCCGGCGGCTTTCATCATTAATCCCACTACCGTCGCCACGGTGGTTTTGCCATTGGAGCCGGTAATAGCAATAATTGGTTTATTCACATTACGTGCGAATAATTCAATATCGCTAATAATCGATTTGCCTTGCGCTGCTTGTTTGGCAATTAACGGCTCTTGCAGCGAAACACCAGGACTTAAAATAATTTCTTGCGCTTTGTTCAACAATTTTTCCGAAAATTGGCCGCGGATCAATTCGACGCGAGGGTAAGTTTTGATAAAATTTTCCCACTCTGGGGGTTTTTCACGACTGTCCATCACCGCAAACGGCTGGTTCTTTACTGCTAAAAACTGCGCACAAGATAATCCCGTTTTACCTAAACCAACGATAACCGTTAATGATTCGCTACTCATAAGCGTGGCCTGTTTTCCAATGGGGAATTAAAATGATTGATAGGATTATAGGAACTAAATCCGAAGAGAACAACAAGTCGTAAAAAGGGTGTGATTAAGGCTGGTGCTCTATTTACCAAGACCACCCTTTCTACCCTCTCCCGCAAGGGGGAGTAGACAAATTACTAAATCAAAAAAGAGTTCGGATCAAATTTCTCTTCGTCAGTATTTGTTTTGGCTTTTTTGGCGTCCCTCTTCCCCCAAGAATCGTCGACTTTCTGTTCCTGAGTATCAAAAAAACAGGGAGAGTAGGAGCAGCATAGCGGTTATTTTTCTTCAAGGCACTGCTACTGGACAGCATGGGCGTCGAGTCTAGGCTACATTTTTTAGGGGATAAAGCGTATTTCGTACCCTCTTGATCCAGGCATACATCAACATCGATTCCAGAAAAAAGCCCAGGCGAGGGCTCATAAGAGGCATTCATTTTTTCCTTTAACTCCCCTAAATCCATTTCTTCTATTTCTAACGTTTTTAGCTGCTACACTGTTTGAAGAACTTCCAAGGATGGTTATAAAACTTAGTATATATTTCAGACCGTAATCGGATTAGAAATTGCATGAAAGATCGATGTTCGTCAACAAATGACTTCTACTCCTTTGTAGGCGTAGCGTTTAACCAGTCTTGCCAAATTAATTTAATTGATGTGGTCAACCTGGCTGATTTTTGAAGTTCGTCCATCATCATTCTAAAATTATCTGAAATACCTTCCTTAATTGTTTTATAGCCCTCAGACGTAATAATAATTTTTTCATTTTCCCGTGTTTTTTAAAAGTAGATAGCATATTGATTAGCAAGATAAGGAAACGTTGATAATTAGTTTTTAAAATTAAATCAAATCCATGCTGAATGGCCATTTGTTCGGCTTTACGAATTTTGCTGCCGAATGAAAAGAGCGTAAGTTTAATTCCTTGATGACTTTTTTTGATCGTATTCGTCAAATCTCTTTAATTGCTTTAATACACCAGCCGCAGAAGATGCTACGTTAAAATACAGGAGACTATCAGTTTTGCTTTGGCTCGCTACCTCATTTCTCATCAAATTTTCTCGCTTATGAAATCACTTTTGTTTTTAGATGGTTGCTCTCCTTGAGGTTGATCTGACTTCTCTTTTTGCTCTTGACAGGGGAAAAATTGTAAGGCGAATAGCCTGCGCTGGATTGGAAATAATGGGGATATGAAAAATAGGGGCCGTATTCCCCCCCATGTTCCGCTGCTGTAGTTCAAATACAGCTCTTTGCGGCTGTGCCTTCAAAGATTGATTTTCATAAGGTTCTGATTTCTACTTTCTAAATCATTAACTCGTTGCGAAAGTTCTCGATTTTGGAGTCCCAAGTCGCTGAGCTTCTCATACCCGATCGCTATATCCCCTTCTACTACTCTTAAATTATTTTCAGCTATTTCAATTTTGAGATTTACTATTGCGGAGTTGGAATATGCTTTTGCATTCTTAAAAGAATTTTTGACTGCTTCCATTACCCCCTTCAATTTATCCTGCGAATTATTTCCAATAATCGGGGCATCAGGAGTTGCTTGTTTCTCTTCAAAATAAGGTTGGCTCCGAGAATGACTTCGATTATTCCAGACATTAGAGCTGCTTGAACTACTTGAACTGCTAGGATGACTACTGAATTGACAACTACTAAACTGTACTCTTCTCCATTTAGGTGGGCATAAACATTCCTTTTATTAAATAAGGTCAGGACTGACTGTATAAAAAATATGCATCCGACTCTTAAAAAGATTAGTAAAAGTAATCCCTTCTATTTCGAGTAGCGGAGACTCCTTTTTTTTTGGGCAATTTCTATAATTTTCATTACTACATGCTAATACACTGCCGATTGACAAAAAAAAGTTCTGAAAGAAACACAAAGCCTCTTCATTTTGATTTAAATAATTACTGAAATGTTCATTCATAACCATGAATGATAATCTTAAATGCGTGATTGAAGAGTTTTTAACATTAACTCCATCTTTTATTAAATTCATTTTGGTATCGACAATCCCAGAAATTACATCCTTCATCTTCAATTTATACCGCCACCGCAGCTCCATATATTGGTTTAACGAATTGTTATTCATTTCCATGAATCAAATAAAGAAAGACTTACACCCTTGATTTTGTATCATTGCAAAAGTGTGCTCAATTACTCTCTTTTCTATTGCCAATTTGTCTCATCATTCTTCTCCAAATACCCAATCTAGAAAATTTAACCTAAGTGTGCCGGATGAAGGTTAAATTAACCTTAATGCGAAGAGGTATTTTTCCAAGGCTTTAGGAGTAGAATAATTTTTTGATTTTAAAATATTTTTTAACACACCTTTCAGAAAGCTGGGCTTGCTTTTTCACCATTATCTGAGTTTTAGCGTTGCCAAGCCGCATAAGACGAGGATAAAAGTGATGATCCAAAATCTTACGATGACTTTTGGTTCAGGCCAGCCTTTGAGTTCAAAATGGTGGTGCAGGGGAGCCATGCGGAAAATGCGTTTGCCACCAGATAATTTAAAATAACCCACTTGGAGAATGACGGATAACGTCTCGGCAACGAAGATGCCGCCTATTAAGAAATAAACCAATTCTTCTCTCACGACAACGGCAGTGACACCCAACGCTGCACCCAAGCCCAAAGAACCGACATCACCCATAAATACTTGAGCGGGATACGTATTATACCAAAGAAATCCTAGTCCCGCCCCCACTAAGGCGCTGCAAAAAACTACGACTTCACCCGTTCCGGGAATGTAAGGAATTGCCAAATATTGGGCAAAGAAATGATTACCCGTTGTATAAGCAAAAACACCCAAAGCGGCGCCAATCATCACCGTCGGCATGAGTGCCAAACCATCCAATCCATCGGTTAAATTCACGGCGTTGCTGCTGCCCACGATAACAAAATACACCAGCACAATATAAAACAATCCTAAATTCGGCAGTACATTTTTCAAAAAAGGAATAACCAGTGCTGTCTCTGCACCGGCCGTGGCAGAGAAATATAAATAAACCGCCGCCAAAACGCCAATGATGGATTCCAATAAATATTTTGAGCGGGCCGACAGGCCTTTGCTATTTTTTCTAATGATCTTTCTATAGTCATCCATCCAGCCAATGGCGCTGAAAGCCACTGTTGCCAATAAAATTACCCATATAAAACGATTCGACAAATCACCCCACAAAAGCACACTAATCACAATCGCAACAATAATCAGCACGCCACCCATCGTAGCGGTGCCCGATTTTTTTAAATGCGTTTGTGGACCATCGTTTCGCACCATTTGCCCGACTTGCAAGGAAACTAAATATTTAATTAAACGCGGGCTCAAGGATAAAACGAAAATTAAAGCCGTTAAAGCGCTAACGATGGATCGGAAAGTCAGATAATTAAAAACACGAAAAGCATGAAAATGCTGACTTAAAAAATTGGTCAGCCATAGAAGCATTGAATTATTCCTCTAATAAAGCGTGGGCAATGTTGCCCATTCTCATAGAAAGCGACCCTTTAACTAACACAACGGCATTGGCATTGAGATCGTTTTTTAAAGCAGTTAATAATTTTTCTTGATTATCAAAATGATGGGCATTTTTACCAAAGGCGTTGGCAGTGTGTTTGGTTAAAGTGCCATAGCAATACAGTTGTTTCACGCCTGCTTCAAAAGCGCGTTTTCCAATTTCTTGGTGAAATTGCTCAGCACCTTCGCCTAACTCCAACATATCACCCAATACCAAAACGGAATGCCCGGGTCGTTTTGTCAACACCGCAATAGCGGCGGATACTGAGAGAGGGTTGGCGTTATAGGTGTCATCAATAATGATCGCATCGCGATAACCTTTTTGTTCGACGAGTCGCCTTTTAACAGCAACCACGCTTTCCAATCCTGCTTTGATAGCGTCCGTGGACAATTGTTGAGCGTAGGCCGCCGCGCCCGCCGCGAGTGCGTTAGCGACATTATGTACACCAATTAAGGACAATTGAATTTCAAGTTGGCCAGTGGGCAAAACGAGTTGGAACGCGGGCCGTCCATCTGAATTTAGAGTGATATTTTTAGCCATGACATCCGCCGGCTGGTTTATTCCAAAACCAATAACCCGTCTCGAATCGGCTAAACGTCGCCAAAATTCAGCAAAATGATCGTCGTTATTAATAACCGCGGTTCCATCCGATAACAATCCTTCAAAAATTTCACCTTTGGCTTTGGCCACACCTTCGAGGCTATGAAAACCTTCCAAATGGACGGGTCCAGCGTTGGTGATAATGGCTACACAGGGTTTGGCGAGCCCTGTCAAATAAGCAATTTCACCCGGATGATTAGCGCCCAGTTCGAGCACAGCGTAATGGTGATCAGGACGCAATCGTAATAATGTTAACGGCACACCAATATTATTGTTAAAACTTTTTTCGCTCGCCAATACATTGCTGCATTGACGAAAGACGCTCACCAAGAGCGTACGTGTTGTCGTCTTGCCACAGCTACCCGTCACTACAATTGCCGGAATGGGGATTTGCTCACGTTGATAACGAGCTAATCGCCCCAGGGCTTCTAAGGTATCACTGACACAAATCAGGGGCAAAGTGGTTTTTACTACCCGATTCACAACGGCTCCCACAGCGCCTTGTTCTTCCGCTTTAGCAATAAAATCATTCGCATCGAAATTGGGGCCGCGCAAAGCAATAAAAAGGCTATCGGGTTGAACCGTGCGAGTGTCCGTACTCACGTTCTCAAACACCGTATCTTCCCCTGTCAAATCGGCATTAACAATTTTTGCAGCTTCAGATAATTTCATCATAACGCTTTTTTAGCTTCCTCGACGTCATTAAAAGGCAGCACCTGATCTCCCATGGTTTGCGTAGTTTCATGCCCTTTGCCAGCAATCAGAACGATATCATTAACCGCCGCCATTTGCACGGCATAGCGGATCGCTTCGGCACGATCCAATTTTACAAGCACTGCATTTTTATTTTTAAAACCCGCTTGTATATTTTGAATAATGGTTAAAGGCGATTCTGTACGTGGATTATCGTTCGTTAAAATAATTTGATCGGCATGTTGCTCGGCAACGGCAGCCATTTGTGGTCGTTTGCCGCGGTCACGATCGCCCCCACAACCAAAAACACAAATTAATCGGCCCTGACAATGTTCGCGTAAAGTAGTTAACGCTTTTTCCAGTGCATCGGGGGTATGGGCGTAATCGACAATAATCTGGGGTTGACGCTGACTATCCACCACCTGCATTCGCCCAGGTACATTACGCAATTGAGATAATTCCGGCAGCGCTTTGTCGAAGGGAATTTCACACAGACACAACACGCTTAAAACCGCTAACAAATTGCTGATATTAAACCGACCGAGCAAAGGCATGGTGAAAGTGCCTTTCCCCCAAGGAGTTTGAACCTCCACCGAAAATCCTTGTGCTAAAGATTGAATAGCGCTGGCAATCACGGAAGAAACCCGGTCGTCTTTCACTCCGTTAGCGGAATAACCCACTAAAGTTAATTGATGATGATAATGAGCGATGATGCGTTTTCCTAAAGCGTCATCACAATTCACTACGCCAGCATGCAATCCCGGCTGCTGGAATAATAATTCTTTCGCACACGCGTAATTTTCCATGTCACCGTGGTAATCCAAATGGTCGCGCGATAATTGGGTAAATACAGCGATGTCAAACTGCACGCCTTCCACCCGCCGCTGATGCAGGGCGTGCGAGGAAACTTCCATTGCAATTGCCTTTACACCTTGTTTTCGCATTTCATCAAAGGCTTGTTGCAATTGGATGGGTTCGGGGGTGGTGTGAGAGGTTTTGTGTAAATTCCCCAAAAAGCCGTAACCCAAGGTTCCTATAACGCCACAACGGATTCCTTGAGATTGCAAGGCTTGCGCAATGAATTGGGCGCAGGAAGTTTTCCCATTGGTGCCCGTGATACCGATGATTTCCATTTTACGTGAAGGATCGTCATAAAATCGGGCGGCAATTTCGCCAATACGATGCTGTAAATCTTCAAAGGGAATTAAGGGGACTTTGGTTTGAATCGAAGGGTTATATTGATTAGCCTCATAAAACACGGCCGCCGCTTTTTTATCCAGCGCTTCTTTAATATAATCCCGCCCATCCACCTCCAATCCTGGATAAGCGATAAAAAGATCACCGGGCTGTATTTTCCGGCTATCTGTTTGAAGGGCTTTGATTAATACATCGGCCGTTAGCGCCTTATTTTTAGCGTCTAATAACTGACTCAGGTATTTTCCATTCATCTAAAGGATTATACCTGCTTAGTTCGATAGCAAAAGCTAATGACGAAAATCTATTTTTGGTAGTAGAACAGCTCGGGCAAATCTTCTCCCCGCGTCGGCAGCGACTTCTCCTCTTCTTCCGGTTGTCGACAGTGTTTCCAAATGGAATAATCCGTCCCTCCTGCAAATACAAACCCACCCACAATAGTATTTGCCTATCAAAAAGCCGGGAGCGCTCTACTGGCACTACTAGCATTAACGCGCAACAGGCAACGGCCACACCACAATCGCAACCCAGTATGCTCCCCCGTAAAAAATGGCCGATATAATCAACACAATTATTAGCCGTACTCATACTCATTCCAGTCTCCTTTGTTTTATAAAGTCTTAAAAACCCATAATAACCTTACCAATCATCTTTTGGTAAGCGCTTTACAGAAGTCGAAAAACAACTGGAAAGAAACCCCAATGACAGAATATTACAAAAATTTATCGCTACTTTTTCTATCTACCAAGGAGAAAACATTATTTTATTTTTTAAAAAACCGATTATTCTTCGTTGCTAGAGGCGCATCCTGCTTTTCCTTGCATTAAAGACGGTTTTTATTATTGGAGCGATAAACAAGTTTATAAAGTCGCGCGCGTTGTGGAAGTAGGAGAGCAAATAAAACTGGCTATGCACTATTAGCCTTATTATAGCAAACCCAATGATAAAACGCGAGGATGGCACGCTTTCCATTTATGACACACATCCCCAGATTGAAACATTACTAAGCAGTCAGGGGTATGGATTTTCTTTTTTTGCTCAAGATCAAGATGCCATTATCCACGTTCATGATGAATTTTTTAGTTACTTAATTACTCTGCCTCGAAAAACGCTACGTTTGATGGCTCCTGAATTTTGCGATTATATGGCTGAATACAGGGGAAGACCGGACGACAGTGCCGATAATTCATTGAGGGCGTCGGTTTAAACGTCTACGAATTATCCGGTCGCACATCTAATATGCGCAAAGCGCCACTCATGACTTTTGAAAATAAAGGAGCGGCTACAATTCCGCCGAAATGCTGGCCTTGCGGATCGCGAATTACGACGGCGGCAACTAAGCGTGGATTATTCGCTGGCGCGATACCGACGAATGAAGCTACGTAGCGGTATTTGAAATAACCATTCGGTCCGGCAATATAAGCGGTCCCTGTTTTTCCTGCCACACTATAACCATAGACTTGTGCACGCGTACCCGTTCCTCCCTTTTGAACAACGGTTTCAAGCATTTTTATTACGGTTTTTGCGACGTTTTCTGGCAAAAACCGAACGCCTTGTGTGGACTTGTTTACTTTAACAAATGTAACCGGTTTTCTTATGCCGCCGGCGGCTAAAACTGCGTAACCTTGAGCGAGTTGCAACGTGGTTACCGCAAGACCGTATCCATAAGCCAAAGTGGCAACGACGCTCGGAACCCATGTTTCATAAGGGATCAAAGCACCGTTAGATTCACCAGGGAATCCGCTTGTGGTTCTTTCGCCAAAACCAAATGCCTGTAATAAAGTGTAATAATGCTGGGGGGTCAAAGATAACAAAATCTTAGCTGCGGCGATATTACTTGATTTTTGCAGTAATTGCGTCAGCGTGACAACGCCGTAATTTAAATCATCGTGAATGTGATAACCGCCGATTTTCATCCATCCGGGGTTGGCATCAATTTGGGTATCAGGTTTGTATCGGCCGCTTTCCAAAGCGAGCGCGATCGTGAAAGGCTTATTGACGGAGCCTGGTTCAAACATATCCGTCACCGCTCGGTTACGATACCGTCCGTCGTGATCAGTCGGGCGGTTATTTGGGTTGTAACTTGGTTGGTTTACCATCGCTAAAATTTCACCCGTTTTTACATCGAGCACGACTACAGAACCCGATTGTGCGTGATAAGTGGAAACCGTTTCCTCCAACGCTTTATACGCCAAATATTGAATTCGATGATCTATACTTAAATTTAAATCATGTCCTTGGGCGGGTTTTTGCAACACGGCCACATCAGCAATCACATAGCCTAGACGGTCTTTTAACACTTCCATTTTACCCGGCGTTCCCCCAAGCCATCGATTATAGGCGAGCTCTAGCCCTTCCTGTCCTTGATCATCGATATTCGTCAACCCAACCACATGAGCAGTCACTTCACCTTCCGGATAATACCGCCGATATTCACGCTGAAAAAAAACTCCCGAAATATTTAGCCCACGAATTTGTTTTGCTACGAAAGGAGGATTACCGCGCTTTAAATAAACGAACTGACGATCCACCGTTTTTTTGGCTCGCTTTTTAATAAACGAAAGAGGGAGATGTAAAAGGTGAGCAAGCTGTTTTAATTGAATCGGCGTCGCTTGAAATAATTGCGGATTTATCCATACGGAATCCACCGGCGTACTAATGCCTAACGGTACCCCCAATCGGTCGGTAATCATACCGCGATAAGCCGGAATATTGACGACACGAAGAATCCTCGCCTTACTTTGCCTTAGTAGAAAAGATCGATCCAAGACGTTTAAGTCGATCAATCGCCATAATAATCCGGCCACCGCGACACTCAGTAAAAACCATAACGCGTAAAATCGCCAAGCGCGTTGCACGGGGTTACTCAATCATCGCATCGGCATTAACTAAAATGACCTCCTTTGCACTCGGCAGTTGCATTCCTAATTGCTGCTCAGCGATTCGTTGAACTCGGGATTGGGTTGACCATGTGGTTTGTTCTAATAACAATTTTCCCCATTGAATAAGCTCTTCAGCTTTTTCACGCTGCAGGGTTTGATATTGAATGAACAACCGGCGGTTTAAGTCCTTAAAATAAACCATACCAAAAGCAGAGCACAACAATGCGATGACCAGCGCCACAATCACCACTCCTTGTTTAGTTACCAGGAAGCTGCGGTTCCGCGTCCTCACATTTTGTGCGACGATGACACGGGTTGCTGTGTTCATGTGAGTTTCTCCATGATGCGTAGGCGAGCACTACGCGCCCGCGGGTTTTTTTTAATTTCGGCCTCTGTTGGTCTGATCAGAGAACCGAGGGTTTTTAATCGGTACTTTATATCTTTTGCCAAAATCGGGATCTCACGCGGCAAATGATTGCCCGACTCTTTTTGGATAAACCGTTTAACGAGACGGTCTTCCAGCGAGTGAAAACTAATCACGCACAATCGACCGCCGATTGCTAACACTTCCAAACACTGCGGTAAACATTCGCGCAATTCATCCAATTCTCGATTGATAAAAATCCGAATGGCTTGGAAAGTTCGCGTTGCTGGGTGTTTTTTAATCTCTCGTTGAGGATAAGCTTTTATGACAATGTCGCTTAATTCTTGGGTTCGGGTAATGCGTTTTTCTTCGCGCACCTTAACAATCGCTTGGGCGATGCGCTTAGCAAAGCGTTCTTCGCCGTAATTCCAAAGCACGCCACGAATCTCTTCCATTGCGGCCTGATTAATCCAACTAGCTGCATCCATACTTTGTTTCGGATTCATTCGCATATCTAATGGCCCATCCTTTGAAAAGCTAAATCCACGTTTAGCATCCTCCAATTGGGGTGACGAAACCCCGATATCCAGCAATATTCCATTCACTCTTCCTTCCCATCTGTGATCCCTGATAGCTTTTTGCAACTTCGCAAACGTTTCATGGATGATGCTGAATCGCGTATCCTCAAAAAGGGCTTTATTTGCAACGCCAACAGCATCTGGGTCTTTATCCATCGCCATCAAGCGGCCCTTTGGCGCCAACCGCTGTAATATGCCAAAGCTATGCCCTCCTCTTCCAAATGTTCCATCGACATAAATTCCATCCGGTCGAATCGCAAGCCCTTTCATCACTTCATCAAATAAAACCGGTTTATGTGCCTCCATCGCCATTACAATGAAAGAGACCTTAACTCCGGCGGCAAATCGTCTTCTTTCAGAAGCTGTTCCGCCAACCAATCTTCGCGAGCCGTCTCCCATTGCGACTTGCCCCATAATTCAAATTTTTTGCCTTGCCCTACCAGCATCGCCATTGACCCTAAGCCCGCATATTCTCGTAATACAGGCGGAACTAAAATTCGACCGCTGCGATCTAATTCCACTTCTGTAGCGTGACCAATTAACAACCGCTGAACCCGACGGCTTGCAGGATGATAACTCGGTAAGCTTTCCAATTTTTGCTCAATTTGTTCCCAGTGTGGGTGGGTGTAAATTAAAAGGCAGCGCTCTTCGGTATCAATGGTAACTACTAAGATAGCGTCCGCTTCGCTTTGGATCGGTTCGCGATAGCGTGCCGGTATGGCGATTCGACCTTTGACATCAACTGCAATGGGATTTAACCCCCGAAACATCTAAAATTCCCCACATTTTTCTACATTATACCACTTTTTGACACAGACAGTCTAACTATATGCTATTGTTGAAAAAACAAGAGGAAAGCCATTCCAAACTCCTATCGTTGCCGGGCGGGCGCCTAGGCGTCAACTTAAGCATAAACCCCTAATGGCTGTAAAGTTGATGCTTCTCTTTCATTCACCTTGTTCCTTTCAAAGCTTCTTAACACAAGGGGCCTCTATCATTACCCACCCGTGGTGAAGCGTGAAAAACTTAAAAACCCGTCGTCCTCCCGCGGGGGCATCTGCTGTATTAATTGAAGCATACAAAACCTTCACGGCCGAGTCGGGAGGATCCTGGCTAAAAGGCTAAGAAAAACACCGATGGTGTTTTTCTTAGCCTTTTAGCCAGGACTCCCCCATGGACGGAGTGACAAAGCCCAAAATTAAAATGGCTGCAACTTATCTTATCCCCTCTTCCCCGTAGGAGAGGGTTGTTAATCCCGAAAGTTGTCAAATTGAAGAGGAAGGCCGATTTCTTGCTCTTTGAGCAGACCGATTACAGACTGTAAGTCATCGCGCTTTTTGCCAGTCACACGGACTTTTTCGCCCTGGATAGCGACTTGGACTTTGAGTTTTTGGTCTTTGATGAGTTTGATGATCTTTTTGGCGGTGATTTGATCGATGCCGTCGAGCAACATCACAATTTGTTGAGCGCTTTTATGCTGGATGATGGGATCTTCTAATTTCATATGGGCGACGTCGATATGACGTTTAGCAAATTTGTTTTTCAAAATATCAATCATTTGCTTAAGCTGAAAATTGGTTTCCGCTTGTAAAATAATGCTGTTTCCTTCGTATTTATACGCGACACCAGATCCTTTAAAATCAAAGCGGGTTCTGACCTCCCGATTGGCTTGATCCACAGCATTACTCACTTCGTGTTTGTTCAATTCAGACTGAATGTCAAATGACGGGGACGGCATGGTTTCACTCCATTAGGTGATTGAAGGTAGGATTTTAGCATCAACTGGGTTTCTTCAAAAACATTAAAGTACCTTTAAATGTCAAGAAGGTAATACAAAAGTGCGTGAGCCCAAACCCATCTACTATATTCACCACTTCTAAAGCTAAACCTGTTTCTTCTAAATCGAAGGAAGAGGAGCGTTCTTCTCCAGCTCTAAGGAGCTAGAATAATAAGGAAGATATTTCTAAATCTTCCCTATTTCATTCCTCCCAATTCAAAATCACTTTACCTGTTTTACCTGATATAATTACATCAAATCCTTGTTGAAAATCCTTCATCGGAAACTCATGCGTGATGATAGGTGAAATGTCTAACCCGCTTAGTAATAAATTAGTCATTTTATACCACGTCTCAAACATACGGCGTCCATAAATCCCTTTTATCAATAAGCTTTTAAAAACGACTTGATTCCAATCAATTGCAAACGGTTCCGCTGGGATACCCAAAAAGGCGATTTTTCCGCCATTATTCATTACCGTTAACATGCTGCGAAAAGCCTCAGCGTTTCCTGACATTTCAAGACCGACGTTAAAACCCTCTACCATCCTAAGATTTTCCATCGTCTCCGTTAAGGGGATTTTTTTCGAGTTAACGGCGGCGCTTACGCCCACTTTTTCAGCTAAGGCTAAGCGGTAATCATTGACATCCGTTATCACTACATGCCGCGCCCCGACGTGGCGCGCAATGGCTGCTGACATCAATCCGACGGGACCTGCACCGGTAATTAATACATCTTCGCCCACTAAATCAAACTCCAACGCAGAATGTGCAGCGTTGCCAAAAGGATCTAAAATGGCAGCAATATTATCGCTAATTTTAGTCGGAATTTTATACACATTTTTAGCGGGGATAACTAGATATTCCGCAAACGCGCCAGGACGATTTACGCCAACGCCAACGGTGTAGCGACACAAATGGCGCTTACCGGCGCGGCAATTACGACAATCCCCACACGTGATGTGCCCTTCCCCTGAAACCCGATCTCCAACCACCAACCCACTAGCGGCCTCACCTACCTCCACGATTTCACCAACAAATTCATGCCCCACGTGCATGGGGACAGGAATGATTTTTTGCGCCCATTCATCCCATTTATAAATATGCAAATCCGTGCCGCAAATGGCGGTTTTTTTAATTTTAATTAATACTTCGTCCCGGCCGGGTTTAGGCTTTGGCACCTCGTGAAGCCAGAGGCCAGAGGCTGGTTTTAGTTTGGAAAGTACTTTCATAAGTTTTTTTAGATCCACTCCCGCAAATGGAAAGAGGAGTTTAAATAGCTCCTAATTTCTTACCCACCTGCCCAAACGCTTCAATCGCTCGATCCAATTGTTGTTGCGTATGAATCGCTGACATTTGAACACGGATGCGAGCTTTACCCATTGGCACAACTGGATATGAAAACCCAACCACATAAATCCCTTCCCGCAATAATTGATCTGCCATATTCGTTGCCAATTGAGCATCTCCAAACATCACCGGAATAATAGGATGATTGCCCGGCACCAATTGGAAGCCCAATTTTTCCATGCCGGCACGGAAATAGCGACTGTTTTCTTGTATTTTTTTGCGTAATTGCGGGCCTTCGGTTTTTAATAATTCAAGGACTTTTAGCGAAGTCGCAACAATGATAGGCGCGACCGTGTTTGAAAATAAATACGGCCGTGAACGGTTGCGCAGCCACTCAATAATTTCTTTATGCCCCGAGGTGTAACCACCGGATGCGCCCCCTAATGCTTTACCTAAAGTGCCGGTAAGAATATCCATGCGATCAGCAACGCCGCAATATTCCGGTGTGCCTCGGCCGTTTTCACCTATAAATCCAACCGCGTGTGAATCATCCACCATGACTAAAGCGTTATATTTATCAGCTAAATTAGAAATTGATTTTAAATCAGCGATGATGCCATCCATCGAAAAAACGCCATCCGTTGCGATTAATTTAAATCGTGCGCCTTTTTCATCGGCTTCTTTTAATTTCGCTTCCAAATCATCCATGGCGTTATTTTTATAGCGATACCGTTTTGCTTTACATAATCGAATACCATCGATAATACTCGCGTGATTCAATTCATCACTAATGATAGCGTCTTCAGGGCCTAATAAGGTTTCAAATAAACCACCATTTGCATCAAAACAAGAGGAATAAAGAATGGTATCGTCGGCACCCAAAAATTCGCTGATATTTTTTTCAAGTTCTTTATGAATGGTTTGTGTCCCACAAATAAAGCGCACTGATGCCATACCAAATCCATACTGTTCAACGGCTGTTTGTGCGGCTTTAATTAACGCTGGATGACCAGCCAACCCTAAATAATTATTAGCGCAAAAATTAAGAACTTCTTTCTCACCTACTTTAATTTCTGCGTTCTGGGATGAGGTGATAATTCGTTCGGATTTGTAAAGGCCTGCTTTTTTCAATCCTTCGATTTCTTTATTTAATTGGGACAATATTTCCTGCATTCTAATCTCCAAAGATTTTAATAAAAGGACTCGCTTTCTAGTCTCTTCTAAGCAGAGCTATTCCCCTCCCTGGGGAAGGGGTTTTAAAAACTAACTACTAGGTTCTTTGCCCTCCCCTAGCCTCCCACGCAAGTGGGAGAAGGATTGTGGAAGGGGCACTGTTGCTTTTAATTGATTTTTTACTTGATTTGACCTCGATATTTTTCTTCGCGCTTGTAATTTTGGAGAGCCAGCCGATAAGCCGGGTTCTGTCATGAACAGTCATCTATCTGGGATACATGTCACCACGTACCTCAAGCAGCCTACCCGAATCCACTGTGTGGGCCACATAATCAGGATTCCTATTTGGCCTTGCTCCGAGTGGGGTTTACCATCGCCGTTAATGTTACCACCAACGCGGTGTGCTCTTACCACACCATTTCACCCTTACTGCCTGACAACAGCGGTATTCTTTCTGTTGCACTTTCCGTAGGCTCGCGCCTCCCAGGGATTACCTGGCACTCTGCCCGATGGAGCCCGGACTTTCCTCTCAACTGACGTTGAGCGACTGTTTAGCTGGCTCGGAGGAACATTATACAGGTCTGGATTGCGGCTTGCACATTGTATTTCATTATTTCCATGCGGGAATTGCACCGTCGCCGAATATTTTCTCAGCCGCGCTTAAAACTTCTGGTGAATGTAATGCCGAGATTAATTGTTTTAAACGCGGGTCATTTTTATCATCTTCTCGGACAGCCACGATATTGGCATAAGGCGAGTCTGGGCCTTCGCTGAGTAATGCGTCGCGCGAGGACGATAAGCCGGCAGGGATGGCGTATAGTTAGTATTAGATGGCGGCAAGATCGACATCCCCCAGCGAACGAGATAGCTGGGCTGCGTCGAGCTCCACAATTTTTAGCTTTTTGGGATTGGTCGCGATATCCATTGAGCTGGCGTTAATAGTAACGTGAGGCTTTAGTTGAATTAATTGGGCCTTCTCTACTAATAACAGGAGGGCACGCGCTTCGTTGCTAGGGTCGCTTGGGATGGCAATTTTTGCGCCCGTTTTTAACTGGGTAAGCGCGGTGATTTTTTTGGAATATAAAACCCTTGGATAAACAAATTTCTCCGATGGAAACGATTTTATAAGCACGCGCTTCAATTTGGGCTTTTAAATAAGGAAGATGTTAAACATATTCGCATCGATACTGCCATCCGCTAGCGCTTCATTCGGGGTGTTATAATCCGAAAAAGTAATGACATTGACGTGCAATCCGTAACGCTTTAAAGCAACTTGTTTAGCCGCTTCCATCAATTGTGTTTCGGGCCTGGTGATAGTACCCACAGAACTTCATTTTTGCTTCTTTTTGATGACAAGCCGTTAATCCAACAATCATTAACCCTGAAATTAAAAGTCTCATTAATTTTTTTAGCATGGAAATTTCCCTTATTTGTAATAAGAAAGTCGATTTACCGCCCAATCGCCCAAGTACTGCAATAATTGGACGAGAACAATCAAAACAGCAATGGTAATAAGCATAACGCGAATATCAACCGCTCATAACCATACCGAATAGCCAAATCACCCAAACCTACGCCGCCCACCACGCCAGCCATCGCCGAATAGCCTACTAACGTAACCACCGTTAGCGTAATCCCCCGGACCAAGGTCGGTAACGCTTCAGGTATCAATACCTTGCGAATAATCTGCATGGGTGTTGCACCCATCGCCTGAGTGGCTTCGATTAAACCCGCGGGCACTTCCTGCATAGCGGTTTCCGATAAGCGCGCGAAAAAAGTATAGCGCATAAACTTAAGGGCACAATGGCCGCTGTTGTCCCAATCGAGGTGCCCACAATAAATCGCGTTAAGGGTATAATCGCAATCGTTAAAATAATAAATGGAATCGAACGCGCCGCGTTAAAAAGCGACGACAAAACACGATTTAAAAAGGGCCGAGCCAACAGTTGATTTTTTTGCGTTACCAACAAAATCACACCTAACGGCAAGCCAATAATAACCGCAATAATACAGGGAATAATCACCATTTCGATGGTCTCTCCTAAGGAATTAACGATAGCACCAATCACATGTACTGACATAACCCAAAACCTCAACTTGTAAACCTTTCTCATTTAGATATGCTATACCTTGTGGCAAGGCGTCCTTTACGTTGCGAAGAGCAACTAACATCATACCAATAGAGTCGTCGCGCAAAAATTCAAGACGGCCTTGTAAGATATTAACTTGCAAATCGAATTTTCTAATAAACTCATCAATAATTAGCGTTTCGGCATTATGCTCGGTGAAATCAATGCGAAGCAAGGTATATCCCTCATCCACCGTTATTTTTTACAACCGATTTTTTAAAATTTGGGTAATTTTACTTCAATTGATGAACGCGTAAATTTTTTGGCAATTTCTGTTTTGGGACGTTTAAATAAACTGACCACATCGTTCTCTTCCACAATTCGGCCTTGATCTAATACCGCTACTCGATCGGCTACGGTTTTAATAACTTCCGCCTCGTGCGTAATTAATAAAATTGATAAATTCAACTCCCGATTGATATTTTTGAACAGCTGTAAAATAGAATGCGTCGTTTCCGGGTCCAGCGTGGAGGTCATTTCATCGCATAATAAGACGGTCGGATTGGTCACTAAGGGACGTGCGATGGCTACACGTTGCTTTTGACCGCCGCTCAATTGACTGAGATAGGCGTTCATTTTAGCGGTTAAGTTGGTTAATTCCAAAAGCGGCAAAACGACTTTTCTAATTTCGGAAGGATTCTTGCCCAGCAATTGTAAAGGAAAGGCGATATTTTGATAGGCCGTGCGCGCACTTAATAAATTAAAGTGTTGAAACACCATTCCCATCCGGTGACGCGCATGCCACAAAGCTTTGCTGGAAAGTGTTGTGAGGACTTGCCCATCCACAATCACTGACCCTTTGTCAGGCCGTTCTAATAAATTAACGCAACAAATCAAGGTGCTTTTGCCCGCGCCGCTTTTTCCAATGACTCCGAAAATTTATCCGGCGCCCACGCGTAAATTAATATCCGATAACGCGAGAACTTCCCCCTGTTTGGCAGAATAAGTTTTCGTGACGTTTCGTAATTCAATCATAATCAGTAGCTCGTATGAAGCGAAGCGGAATACGGGCTACGCAATCCCACTTTCAATGGTAAATGTTCACAGTTAAAAAAGGGGGAATAGAGAAGATCTGCACTCCCGCTTTAGCTGTATTTCTGTATTTATTAATGCGCCCGCAAGCTGAGGCTCAAATCGGCGCAAAATCTTACAGTAACGAAGTGATCTAAATATGTCAAGTTTGGTTGAGGTTTGCCCGGCGGGGCTTTAAACTAATTTCAATTGCATCTCAGTCATAGTAAATATTGAACTGATTAAGAGACTATCTATAGATCCGGAATTTTCCTATTTTAATACTTGGCGCTCTCATTGGATTATTGCAAGGGGCATTGCTTTATTACCAGTCCGACGCTGTTAGCCTTTATCTCTATTCCTCATTATTACTATTGATTTACACTTTACGCTTCAATCAGAAACACTTGCTTCGAGATCTCATTACTTTTTTTAGCGGCAGGTTTAGCCTTTATTATTATTTATTGGCCTTATACAAGCTCTAACGGCAAGTCTTTAAGTCTCATTAATTTCGATCTCGTGTTTTATGTAATTCATGCTTTCTATATGGCCATGCATGAAGAAAACAAAATTAAAGTCAGTTACTCCAGTTTATTTTACGTATTGTGGGACAGCTTTAGTCTTTTCATTGTCGGCCTGCTGTTTTTGGCGATCGCGTGGGCGTCGGTGGCAATCACCAGTAAGATATTTTCCTTAGTAGACGTTCTTGTCGTTTCTTCCTTTATTTATAATATAAACCGCAGGTTTCTTTATTTTTGAGTATTCTATTTTTCAGCGTCGGTGTTGCTATCGGTCATGACACTCAAAAATTTGTGCGCAGCATTCGATATGTCATTTTATTGATGGTGCGACTGTTACTGCCTTTTATCGTTATCATCGGCATTGTCTTTACTATAGTTGCGATTCTCATGACCTCTCAGCGTCGATTACCAGGAAGCGCGATTGAATCGATTACTTTAACCATAATGGCAATTGCTATTATTTTTCTCAATGCTTTTTATCAAGAAGGAGAATCTTATAAATTATACCCGGTGGTCACTGAACAAACGGTGAATTTTCTCTGATACTAGCAGTGTATACAATTTTTGATTTGTTGTCTTTTTTTCCAGCGTGAAATTTTTTGGCATTTTAATTTCGTTATTAATCGAAATAACTTGAATCCCTTGATTTTGTGATTATTTCTTCTTTTTTATTGTGCGGCCTATGGATTAAGCTTCTCCAGCACTATGGACAGCGCCGTTTAATCAAATCTTTTAACGTTGTTTTAGCTATTAGTTTTTTAATAGCTAAATTGTTAATCAATAATCCGTTCACCGGTGCTAACCATCGCAGTCTCGCGGGATTTTTCTTGCCTGGGCCGGCGATACCTCACCCTGATCATGTTAAGGCAGCTGATTTGTCCGTTACTCGAGTCAAACAGCAAAGAGAAGCTGATGAACGATTAAAAGCAGCAGAGTTGGTTTGGAGCACTGAGCGTCAGCGTTTGATTGTAGCGGTAACCCACAACGGATATGCTCTATCCATTTGCCGCGCTCGCTATCGTGGCGGAATTCATCCGGGAGAATTTTATAAAGGCATTTGTTATTTTACTTTTACAGGAAAAACGCTTCATGCTTCTAATTTTCAAATATTAACAGACGATGCCAAAAAATAATTTGGTAAGGCGATTGGATTATCAGCCCAAAGTGCAGCTGCTCATGGGCGGTAGTGAAATACCTCCACAACAGAACTACGTGCGCCAATTGCGCATATGCCACGTCATTTACCATAATGCGATCTACATCGGCAAAGCCTTTGACGGGGAATGTCACATCCCTTTTACGAATAAAGAAGTTACTATACTCAGGTATCAACGATTAGCCATTCCGAAATCTAAGTAACCCGCAGCCCGTATGCAGCGAAGTGAAATACAGGGTTGCGCCCTGCCACTTGAACTAAAAATTTGGTAACATAACCACCTATGACTACTTCACCATTTAAAAAAATGCCCACGAAATTTATCAAACCATTTCCGCCCTCTGGGATGATAGTATTATTCCCGAATTAGCAAATTACATAAAAATTCGTAATAAATCCGTGCTGTTTGACGCTAACTGGAAAGTATATGGTTACATGGATGAAGCCTTGACACTGATTGTAGAATGGTGCGAAAAGCAGCCCATCAAGGATATGAAACTTGAAGTGGTGGAGTTACCGGGACGAACGCCACTTTTGTTTATTGAAATCCCCGGCCAAACGGACGAAACCGTTTTGCTGTATGGTTACACATGGATAAGCAGCCGGAAATGAAAGGTTGGAACGCAAATTTAGGGCTATGGAAGCCGGTTATTAAAGAAGATAGCCCCCCTTTATATGGATGGGGCGACGCTGACGATGGTTATGCTGCTTTTACTTCCCTCACCACGATTGCAATGCTGCAACATTTTCAAATACATCTCGCCCGCTGCGTTGTTCTTATGGAAGCCTGCGAAGAAAGCGGGAGTGCGGATTTACCTTTTTATTTACAACAATTAAAAACCCGCATAGGAAATCCAAATTTTGTTATCTGCTTAGACAGCGGTTGCGGCAATTACGAGCAACTGTGGTGTACGACATCGCTGCGCGTCGTTATCTGTGGCGAATTGGAAATCGAGGCTTTAAAACCGGGCTTCATTCCGGAACAGGAAGCGACTTGATCCCCGCTCCTTTTTTGATTTTACACCAGCTCTTAAATCGAATTGAAGACAGTCAAATAGGAACAGTCATTGTTGACAAATTAAAAGTCGATATTTCCCCTTAACATATCGACTAAGCTAAAAAAAACGGCTGAGGCTTTGTGGAGCGTTTTCTTTGAAATATATTCCCTTTTTACCTAATACTGAGAGGCGGTATCCTCAAATCTTCCCGAATTGCTCTTAAATCGCACCTGGCGTCCCCCACTCAGTGTTACGGGAATCGACGGATTACCCTCGGTTGAAGCGGTTACCCCCGACGGTTAATGGCGAAAAAACCTCAACCGCTTTGAAAGCTATCTTAGAAAAAGGTCCTCCTTATAACGCAAAAATTTCTTTTCAGTCCGACACTAAAGCAAGCGGTTGGGTGACCCTCCGTTAAGTGAGTGGCTGCCCAAAGCTAATGAGACCGCTTCTAAGCAATTTTTTAGAAAGCCTGGCGCTTATATAGGCGACGGGGGCACTATCCCCTTTATGAGAATGCTCGGTAAAATGTTCCCGAAAGCCCAGTTTATGATTACCGGCCTTTTAGGCACCAAATCAAACACTCACGGTCCAAATAAATTTTTACACATCCCAAATTAACAGCTTACGCGGCATCAGTATTAGCTTCGCACTATGAAAATTGCCCAGTTAAAAGCTAGGGTCTGTTTACTTTTCTCCGTTAAACAGCGCATAATGACAGCTGTGCTTGACGAGGGATTGCTTTTTTCTAGTTCTTCCAATTTTTCTCTAGTCACCGTGTTTTTAACCCGAGACCGCCGCAAGAAAGTGAAAATTTCATTCTCCTTTCTTTCAATATGAATTTTTTGAAATAGATGGACAAAAATGGATCTCTCTAAATCATCAATATCCTTATTTAATAATTCTTGATAAAAGGAAATGCATATTTTTAAAGCCTGTACATAATACCCGTCCGTGAGAGTCGGATTCTCCATAGTAATAGACTTTTCTTTTTCACACCCTGCTAATGCCTGATAAATTCTATTGAAATTGCTATCGAGACAACAAGGTCCCAAATTAATTAATTTTTGAAAATAAGAAGAAATACAATAATACCCCTTTTCAGTGAGTTGAGATATCTTCAATAAAGCTTCACCCGAGAGAGAGCCGAAACCCTTTTTTGAGAAAAACGCCCAGCGCTTCTAAAACGGATAACTCAAAAGGAGAATTATTCACTCCATCCCATCCATGTATCCCGGCCAGCGGGTACCAACGGAGGTCCTCCATGAGTTAGCCGCCCTTCCCATTGAATTAATATGATGGCTATTTCTTCGTTATCTCTTATCACCACCTCTTTAAGAAGCCATTGTAATTTTTCATTCGGCGCAACGTCCGTTTTTGCTTCGTATGGCTGTAGCTGAGCAAAAAAGGATACCGATGAGGGAAAAGCATTTAGCTTAACTTGAAGCAATAATTTTTGTAACCACGGCTCCAATTTATTTACCCGCAATCTCTCTTCTTCTAATCGGAGCATGCATTTTAAATAGGCAACATTTTTTCTATAAAAATATTGTTAATCCCAAAAGGAATGCTTGGATCCCGGGAAATGATCTCAGTTTGAAATTCTGGATCAAATTCGTTAAAATCCTGGCTACACTTTTCCCCAAGTTTATCAAGCTTAAAGAGGCATTTATATTTAAATAAAAAAGGAAATGTAATTTATTTCTTTCATGCAACGCATAGAGCACTGATTTTCTAATCTTATTCGATGAACTAAAAATATGGCTTACTAGATATATAGTAATTTTCTACAATTGACTGCCATCTACAATGGCTCTCACTTCCTCGAAGCTAAACCTCCCTCTGTGCTTAATTAAAGCAAAAGCAATCACGGAGGGCTCTTTTTCAAGAGCCAGTTTTAATATCGACTCGGATTGATAAGTCGCATTAAGGTTTGCGCCTAATTTTAACACTTCTTTTACCATAAGAATCGAATCCGACTGAACCGCATAATACAATAACGCGCTGAGTTCGTTTTCTAGTTTCTTAATTAATTCACGAAATCCAAGTTCATCCGGCAAAAACGGAAACTGTTTTCTTAAATTTTCATAACCGGTACTCGATGAAAGAATGTTTACTACAACAGCTAAGCTAGGGAGGTCTACTTGCTTTTTTTCTTTCCGATGATTGTTCATGAGCATTGCATACACTATCGCCATTCCGTCAGTGTCGATAAGTTTACAAATTCCATAGATAAGTAAATAATCTTTCTCCAATTCTAATAGATCCCAACTTTCTCTCATTAATACTAAATTATTATTAAGAAAGTATGTGATTACGAAATAGTAATTGAATCGCGCGGTGATATGTTATAAATAAATCGTCAAAAGCATCAAAAAAATAAATGAAATCGCATTTTTCCACTTTATTTTCCGACGATTTTATCTCTTTACAGCAATAGTTTTCGTATTGTTTTTGGTCCATTAATTCAATGATGAGTTTTGATGTATTAGGTCCAGTTCGATGTTAGAGAGGTGTGTAAATGCAAAACCATCCTTTTCCTTAAGGGTTTTCTGAATTTCTTCGGAGTTTAAAATGGGATTTAGCTTATCACTTCCTGACACTTGAACTCAATACTAGGGCTCAAGTTCCCCGTCTCGACCCTTTTTTTCTCACAGGAGAGTACAGCAAACCCAACACCGCACCAATGGTATGGCCGTTAACGCCCAAAATTCGAATGGCATTTTTCGTTTCTTCTTTAAGATCCTTCCAGCATTCGAAAAACTTAATTTGCGCCAGCTAAGCGGGCTATCCTATCCCTCCTCATATTCACTTGCGCCAACCTTTTTATGGTTTTTGTCTACTTGCTCCAACCCATGGCTTAAATGAAGAAATTTACCCAAACAAGAAGTACGTTCTTCCTACTCTTTATTAAGCCTTTTGGTATAAGTCAGTAATTTCCCAATAGATGGCATTCGAGCCCAGAGGAACGGTTCCACTTGAGCCAAGAAGCTTAATCCCTTCGTTTCAAATCGATCGTCGACAGATTTCCAGAGCTGACGGGGGTTGGGTTCGCCCTTTTTTAGTGCAGCGATAACAGAATCAATAATACTTTCGTAACATTGTATGGATCCGTCGGGAAGACGAAAATAATAAAGTTGCCCACGCCTTCGGGATTGATACGGTTTTCCCCGTTGCGGGATCCTTCCACTCATTATTAGGCTCTTCTTTTTTCTTCTCTTCAAGCTAAAAGACAGGATTTAAATCTGTTCAGGTGAGATTGCCGTCTAACAAAAGATTATAGGGTTCAACGCCACCAAAAAAATTCCCCATAGATTTCGACGCAAAATTGGTTAAGCGCATAATACGACGCATTTAAGTAATCAAAATTCGTGGCGATTAGAAAACGTTCCCGTTGGGCAAACAGTTCGATAAGATTCTTTTTTAGTTGGCCGATAGTCTCGAGTTGGAGAACCGCTTTATCGAATTCTGAAAAAACAAAAAAACTGTCGATGTCTATAAAAGACAAATGAGCAACCTTCTTTATTGCTTCAAGCGCTATATTGCGTTTTAGAATTAATTCATTCCATGTTATTTCTACCCCATCAACCACTCGCTCTATTTTCTTTAAAAGATGAAAATTAAATTCGTTTTGCGCACTACTTAAAATGTCGCATACTTTCAAATAAATTTTACAACTGGCAATGATTAATGCTGTTTGCCCAGCGATATTTAAGGGCTCATTGATAAGCCAGGAGTAGCACTTGAAAAAAGCAATGGTGCCTTTTTTATCGTTTTGCTCAATCAAAGAAACTAATTGTTTTTTATATTTTTTTCGTATATACGTTTCACTTCACTTTCGGCTACGGTCATTATTTTAACATCAGAGAATTATTTGCTTCAAACCTAAGAGAAAGGATTCTGTGGTATAGTCTGATTCCTTGAAATAAAAGCCCTTGGGCAAGCTCGGGAAATAAAAAATGAATTTATGAAAAGATATACCACCTATGATGTCCTAGTTATCGGCAGCGGCGCGGCAGGGCTGGGCCTAGCTTTGAGCCTTGCTAGCGAAATGCGCGTGGCTGTTTTAAGCAAAGATGATCTTACCGCCGGCTCTTCTCCGCATGCGCAGGGGGGAATTGCGGCGGTGATGAACGCGGCAGATGACAGTGTGGAATTGCACGTTCAGGACACCTTAAACGCGGGCGGCGGACTTTGCGATCCTGAGGCGGTTAGAGCAACAGTGACGCAAGGCAAATCCGCCGTCGAATGGCTGATTCAACAAGGCGTTCAATTTACAACAGATGGTAAAAATAATTATCACCTCACTCAAGAAGGCGGCCATAGTCGGCGACGGATCTTGCATGCTGCTGATAAAACTGGCGCTGTTATTGTCAAGACACTTGCCGAACAAGTGCTCTCTCATCCTAGCATCGATTGTTTTACGGATCATATTGCCATTGATTTATTGATCGAAAATAACCTCTGTAGGGGTGCGCAGGTTTATGACGGCGAGCAACAGCGTTCTTTACAATTCCATGCCACCTATACAGTTCTCGCCACTGGAGGCGCCAGTTTTGCATATCTACACACCAGTAATCCTAATCGAACAAGCGGCGATGGTATTGCAATGGCGTGGCGTGCCGGCTGTCGGGTAGCAAATTTGGAATTTAATCAATTCCACCCGACTTGCCTTTATCATCCGCTGGCGAATCATTATTTAATTACCGAGGTTGTTCGCGGTGAAGGCGGCTATTTGCTGTTGCCGAATGGAAAGCGTTTTATGCCCAATTACGATGACCGAGCGGAGATGGCCCCTCGAGACATTATCGCTCGAGCGATTGATACGGAGTTAAAGAAAAATAATTGGGATCACGTTTATTTGGATATTAGTCATCGTCCGGCTGACTTTATTAAAAAAGCTTTTCCGACGATTTATGGGACTTGTTTGAATTTCGGTTTTGATATGACTGAAGGACCCTTACCGGTTGTGCCAGCGGCTCATTATACGTGCGGCGGAGTGATGACCGATTTACAAGGTCAAACGGATATTGCTCGCTTATATGCAATTGGCGAAGTGGCTTATACTGGGATGCACGGTGCGAACCGGATGGCGAGTAATTCATTATTAGAATGCTTAGTTTTCGCCGCGAGTTGCGCACGAGCGATTAAAAGCTCAGTGACCCTCATCCCACGACTTGCCGAGGAAGCCGCCAATCCATTTTTTTCTCTGGGCCCCGCGGACAAGCAGCGAGAGGACACCAGAACTGTGGATGGCTTCATACATCAAGTTCGTAAAATTATGTGGGATCATGTCGGCATTGTTCGCAACGATATCCGGCTACTTAAGGCGAAAAATGATTTACAAAAGCTCCTTCAGCAAATAAACGTCGTTTTCCCTCTCCAAATTCTAAGTAAATCCCTTATTGAACTACGAAATCTAATGACAGTGGCACAGCTCGTCGTAGAAAGTGCTTTAATGAGAAAAGAAAGCCGAGGTTTGCATTATAATGTGGATTATCCTCATCCCTTGGCTCAGGCAAAAAACACTATTTTACATCTTAATCCATCACCAACAATGTCCCCAATCGGCAAAAAGCAATTTTAAAAATAGAGTCGGTAAATAACATTAATTGATAGCGATTTCCATCGAAAATGCTCGCGAAATTTAATAAAATTAAATAACGGCTCTTTAGAGTTTCCTTTAACTCTGTTACATCGGTTTTTTCGTTTTTCATTTTAAGATACCAATGCTCGCCATCAAAACGAAAAGCTGAAATTGAATTGGGCGCACTCAACCAGAAATATTTTCTCAATAGAAAAAAGAAATGGATACTCACGATGAAGGTAAGAATAAATTTTATTTCCAGATAAAGGGCTGTCATCCAAACACACGTTAATCCGACTAAATTCATGATCAATGAAACAAATAAAAATAGCAAGAAAACCGCAGCTCAAACAAATCAATCCCCTTGATCAGGGACCAAGTCCGGACGCAATACCCAATTCAGAATCCAACGGTTCTCAAATTGTTCCAAACAGACGATCGTGCCTGGGGGGAAACGCACCATATCGTGGCTGTCGTCCCCTAATACCAACGCACTCACCAGTCGTGACATAAACGGCATGTGCCCAACCAACATTGTGTCATCATGCCACTCTTGAATTAAGTCTATAAGCGGGGCTATCAAATGATCCTCTCCCAGCAACGGACACTCTTCCAAAGCGTGCTCATCAGCCACAGCAGAGGCTAAAATCCCGGCGCTTTGACGGGCTCGCAGTTTCTTACTGTGCTTAATGTGAACGACGTAGACACCGCGCCGCTTAAGGTAAGCGGCCTCTTTGTTAATTTCTTCTATCCCCTCTGCACTCAGAGGCCTTTCACGCTGATTTGTAAACTGTTCCGCATGCCCGTGACGAACACAATAAAGTTTCATCGACACTCCCTGAGAATGGATAGGAAATCGATTTTATACCCTTCTCGAAGGAAGATAAATCCCGACTTTATAATCGGGAAAATTACCATCCTTGGAATTTGGATTTCCGCCTCTTACTGGAATGACGCAATTTGTGCTTTTAAAAATACTAGTTTTAAATCTCACCTATTCAAAATAGATCATTCAGCATACCGATCAAATTAGGGTATGATTCATTCGGTATACCGAATGAAAGGTGCATATGATTCCCGTACTCAAGCAATGGAACCGTTGGGGTGGAGCGACTTTGGCCTCTTGGTTTCCACGGGACATAGTGGAAAAAGTTGGCTCGTTTTTAGATACTAAAGAGAGGGTCACTTTTGTTGGGTTGCGACAAGCAGGGAAAACCAGCATTTTGTACTAAATCATAGAATTGCTTGAATCGCAAGGCTTACCTCCAGAAGCTATGTTTCATATGAATTTTGAAGAACCTGCTATTGCACTGGATCTAAGCTCCCACACATTAGATGAAATTTATCAGATCTATCGAGAAGAAGTTTATCCCACCGGCAAGGCTTATCTTTTTTTCGACGAAATTCAAAACCTTCCAGGATGGGAAAGATGAGCGCGGGCTCGAAATGAAAAAGAGAATATTAAAATTTTTATTACTGGATCCTCAGCGAATTTGATGTCTCGGGAGCTAGGCATATTGCTGACGGGAAGACATGTAGAATTTCATGTACCGTCTTTAAATTTTTTTGAATTTCTACGATTTAAACATATTGAAGCTCCAAAAAAATTGCTTAAGCAGACCATAGACCGATCATTCAAAACGCACTAAGACAATAATACATGACATGTGGCGGGCTGCCTGAAATCGTATTAAGCAAACAGGTTGATCGAAAACGTATGTTGTTAAAACAATATCTCGATGATGTTCTTTTCAAAGATGTGGCAATGCGCCATCAAATACGCGACGTCACTCTGTTACGAAATATTGCTATTCATTTGTTAACACAAATGGTGTGCTTGTTTTCAGCCAATCGAATCGGAAAAATATTTGAAATTTCACTCGAGACCGCCTCTAATTACTGCAATTTTTTCCGCGAATCATTTTCAGTAGATTTTTTATATTATTTTAGTTTAAAAACAGCTGAGCGAAATAGAAATCCGAAAAAATACATGTTAATGATCTGGGACTTAGGCAAGTGGTGCATGTATCAAATTCTCCTGAATACGGAAAAATTAGCTGAAACTGTAGTTTATTAGCAATTGCAACGCCAATACCGGAGTGATATCTTTTATTAGAAAGGACAGTAAGAAATTGATTTCGTCATACGCCAAAGAAATGAAATTAGCAAAGTTATCCAAATCGCCTACGATAATTTAGATAAATCCCACACATTTTCTCAAGAAATTTCTCCACTTGAGGAAGCTGAAAAACACTTCAAATGCTCTCAAGGTATATTGATTGCTGGGAAATTACCTAAAGCAAAAGATAAACGTATTCTTCCCCTTTGGAACATGTTATTAGAAGAAATCTAATTTTGAGCCCCATGATCGAACACTTACGATTCATGAAAAAATTTTTACGTATTTTTGATCTGCTTTTATTGTTACAGAATCCCGTATTCCGCTTCGCTCCATACTAGGCTACAGATAAATTGATTGTTTAACACCAGAGCGAGGCCCATGGAGGGATTGACAGTGGTTAAGAACCCTCCTACAATGCCCAATTCTTATGGGGGGCTATAGCTCAGCATGGGAGAGCGCTTGCATGGCATGCAAGAGGTCAGCGGTTCAATCCCGCTTAGCTCCATTCTGCTAAAAGCTCGGCAGAAACAACCCCTTCAGCGAAGCAAGGTCCCCATCGTCTAGAGGCCTAGGACATCGCCCTTTCACGGCGGTAACAGGGGTTCGAATCCCCTTGGGGACGCCAGTTTAATCAATGGCCGGCACTGTTTAGCGTGTAAGGTTGAGCTGAGCTTGCAAAGCCCAACAGCATCACTCCAAAACAATCATCCTTATTAAGTTAGCAGCCCAGTTGGGGGGGTAAAATGCCTCTAGCAATCTAACAATGCAAGCTTGAGTAGGATTCTGCGATATTGTATTGTTTCTCTTTCTTTTTGCTGGGCTGCGCAAACTCAGCACAACCTACGGCTTTGTCTTAATAAATTCGCATCGAAAGGTCGATGGCGCGGAGGTGTTTTGTTAGTGCGCCGACCGAAATATAGTCGACGCCGGTTTTTGCGATTTCGTGAATGGTTTCTAAATTTACGTTACCAGAAATTTCGAGTTTTGCTTGGCTGTTATTAATTTTTACCGCTTTTTTAATTGTATCAATATCAAAATTGTCTAACAAAATAATATTGACTTTGGCGGTGAGTGCTTCTTGCAATTCATTGAGATTTTCAACTTCAATTTCGAGCGTTTTTTCAGGATGAGAAGTGCGTGCTTTTTGGATCGCTTGGGTAAGCGAGCCGCAGCTTAAAATGTGATTTTCTTTTATTAAAAAAGCATCATACAAGCCCATGCGGTGATTCTTACCACCACCGCAACGTACAGCGTATTTTTGGGCGTAGCGCAAACCGGGAATGGTTTTTCGTGTATCCAATAAATAGGCGGGAGTTCCTTTCAATTTTTCCACATAACGACTGACTGTTGTCGCCGTGCCGGATAAAGTTTGCAGCCAATTAAGTGCGGTCCGCTCACCAGTGACAAGGGAACGGGCCTTTCCTCTTAACAGGGCAAGAGTTTGATTGGAGGAAACGAAATCGCCATCTTTTACCTTCCACTGGATTTTAACGCTAGAATCCACCGCTTGGTAAACTTCATCAACCCAGGGAATGCCACAAATAATCGCATTTTCTCGCGAAATAATGGATGCTTGCGATACCGTCTCGGCAGAAATTAATTCGGCTGTAATATCACCGCTTCCAATATCTTCAACGAACGCTGCATGGACGGCGGTTCGAATAGCTTTTTTATTCATTAATGTTTTTGACGACGTAATCTCTTTTTTGTCGTCGACGTTTATGTAACGACCACAGCGTCCCGATCGGGCCCGAAATAACATACAAAAAGAAAATGAAGAGTAGAATATCCGGAGGATCAAAAGCAATCAGCGCTATAATCAATACGACTCCCAGAATCACTACAAAAGGCACTCTATCTTGAAGTTGAAAATCTTTAAAGCTTCGATAACGAATCGTGCTCACTTTCAATAAGCCTAACAATATTGCCAGCATGCTAAGGGGTAAAGCGATGCTCTCGCCGGCAACGTCAAAGACATTACAAACCCAAATAATACTCGCTACCAATCCGGCAGCGGACGGCGTGGGAAGCCCCTGAAAATAGCGTTTATCGGCTTTTCTAACCTGAACGTTGAAACGGGCTAACCGCAGGGCGGTACAAGCAGCGTAAATAAAAGCCGCGATCCAGGCAGTTTTTCCGAGAACCGCTAACGACCAGCTATACATCACCAACGCCGGTGCAATCCCAAAGCTCAACATATCGGATAAGCTATCCAGTTGGACCCCAAATTCACTTTGAGCATGGAGTAGCCGGGCGATTCGGCCATCTAGGGTATCCATCACCATTGCAATAAAAATAGCGATGGCAGCCGATTCGTAATAACCATTCATGCCAGCGACAACGGCGTAGAAGCCCGCAAACATGGCACCAAGAGTGAACAAATTGGGTAAAAGGTAGATGCCGCGAACTCGCGGATGCTTAGTCTCAGTCATTGCTGCCCCTGGCAGAATTAATTAAAGTGCTATAATATGTGCCACCTATACATAGATGCAACATCTCATTCATTTTGCCCTCCCCCAACCGCCGAGGTGCTCCGTTGGTATGTAAACAGAGGACAAAACTTAATGAGATCCTACTACTATCATATCATAAGGTGCTACTCAATAGGTTATATAATGAAAAATAAGAACTCTAAGATTATTATCGAAGGAGTAACAGAATCAGGAGAGACCTTTCGTCCCAGCGATTGGGCAGAACGCATGAGCGGCAATCTATCTACTTTCCATAAGCAGCGTATTCATTATTCTCCCATGTTGCAGCCTTCAATGAAAAGCGGGCACAAATGTGTTGTCATCGACCCTCATCTCAAACAATCCAATCCCAAACTCTACGATTCTATTATAAAATTTGCTAAAGCTAACAAATTGCGTATTTGCAAGGAAGACAGTGATGGTGAATAGTGATTGAAAAAAGGGTATTATATGGAAAGTCGTCCGCTGCCGACAAACTATTGCGAACGCCTCTTCACAGATGGACAGAAGCACTTCGATGAGTTGGTATCGGATATCGAACAAGCGAAATATTCCATCGATTTGGAAACCTATTTATTCCACAATGATGCGTTGGGACAACGAGTGGCGATTAAACTCACTGAAGCCGCCCAGCGTGGCGTTAAAGTTCGAATCATGGTGGATGGCGCTGGCAGTCCTTTGTGGAGCACCAATTTCGCCCGTCTTCTTGAAAGTGCTGGCGCACGAACTAAGGTTTTTCATCCCTTTCCGTGGCAGCTTTGGGATTGGAGCCGCTCTATCGTTAAATTACCCTTTCTAATAAGGTGGATTTACCTTATTTTAAAAATAAATTTCCGCAACCATCGAAAAGTCTGCATTATCGATAAAAAGATCGCTTATATTGGCAGTCTTAACATTAGCAAACACCATATTTCTAAAGCCGAAGGGGGCGACGCATGGCGAGATACGTCGGTGCGTCTTTCTGGAATTAACTTGGACGAACTTGTCAAAGCGTTTGATGCAGCTTGGTACCACCGTACCATTAAAGAGCGTTTACGGGAAATTTTTCGTCAAATTCGCAAAGACCCCTTGATTCGTCTGAACTATTCACGGCACCGTCGACGCATTCTCCACAAAGACCTGTTGCGCAAAATGGCGAATTGCCACCGCCGAATCTGGATCACCAACGCTTACTTTGTGCCAGATAATTTTTTATTAAAAAGGCTGCAAGAAGCGGCTCACGCCGGTATCGATGTACGTATTTTACTGCCACGTAAATCGGATGTTCCCATAATGCCTTTGGCCTCCTCGACGTTTTATTATAACCTCTTAAATGCCAGTGTTAGGATTTTTGAATATTTACCCAGCATGCTGCATGCAAAATCGCTAATTATTGATGATTGGATGCTGGTTGGCTCCAGTAATTTAAATCATCGCAGCCTCATTCATGATTTAGAGGCTGATGTTAACATTACCTCTCCTGAAGTCAAAAAAATATTGGAACAGCAATTTCTCGAAGACCTTAAAAATTCTCGAGAAGTTTCTTTAGACAGTTGGCAAACGCTGCGCCCTCGACGTCAACGCATTTTAGGTCGTTTGGTTCTTTATATTAAGTACTGGATATAAAAAGTAAAACAAAATAACTGATGTATCCTAATAAAAATATTATCCCGAAAACCCGTCCTATCCCTCCACCGGAGCGGGAGGTTAAAATGGTGAAAAGCCAAAGACCAATCGTAAAGATCATCATCGCCGGATAATCACGCCGCATCACGCTCGAGGGAAACCTTCCCGGAGCGATCAACGCGGGCATAGCCAGTACGGCGAGAGAATTAAAAATATTTGAACCAATAATATGTCCAATAGCGATATCGTGCTCTTTTTTCAAAACCCCCATCAAAGTAGCTGCAAATTCGGGCAACTAGGTGCACACCGTAACGATAGTCAAACCAATCACTAAGTCACTGATACCAAGCAATTGCGCCGCACCCACGGCGCCATCAACCAATAACTCGGAACTGATGAATAACAATGCCAACCCAAACAACCACCAAATCACGCTTTTTTTCACAGGCATCTGTAATTTTTCTTAGGATAATTCTTGCAACGAGGCAACTTGTTTCTTCAATGAAGTTATCGACAATCAATACAAATGCAGTATTAATAACAGTATTAAAATAATTCCTTCAGGCCAAGATAAATAGCCATTCCATAAAAAAGCTCCGATCACAAAAGAAATTACTATTAGCGCCGGCAATTCCCACTTCACCAGTCGCGAATGAACTTCAATAGGTATGATCAATGCGACTACGCCCAGAATTAATCCGATATTAGCAACATTGGAACCCGCGACGTTGCCAATCGCAATTTGTATTTTTCCGTGGAAAGCAGCGACAGCGGCAACGATTAATTCAGGAAAGGAAGTGCCAAAACCTACTAAAATTATCCCAATGACGAGAGAAGGAATTTTTAAATGTCAAGCTAATACAACAGAAGCCGAAATAAAACGTTCCGCTCCGAAATCCAACAAGCCTGCGCCGACAATGAGTTCGACAACGATTTTAAAAATCACGCTCATGTTTCCTTAAATTCTAATTGTTCGCTATTTTTCTCAACGTTAATTAATGAGCCAGGCACAAATTTCCCTTCCAAAATTTTCTGGGACAGTGGATTTTCGAGTTGTTGTTGCAGGACTCGTTTTAGCGGTCGTGCGCCATAAACCGGATCGTAACCTAATTCTGATAAATAATCGAGCGCATCATCGCTGATCGTGAACTGATAATCTTTTTCTTTCAAGCGTTTTTTAATTCGATCAATTTGAATAATCGCAATATTGCGAATTTGTTCTTTTTTCAAAGAATGAAAAACAACAGCTTCATCAATGCGATTAATAAACTCAGGTCGGAAATGTTGTGCGACAACTTCCATCACGGCGTCTTTCATTTTATAGTAGTTTTCACCCGAGAATTCCCGAATCAAATCAGACCCGAGATTAGAAGTCATTACAATGACTGCGTTGCGAAAATCCACCGTTCGACCCTGACCGTCCGTTAATCGAGCGTCATCCAACACTTGCAGCAAAACGTTAAATACGTCGTTATGTGCTTTTTCAATTTCATCTAATAAAATAACCGAATAAGGCCGACGGCGGACAGCTTCTGTTAAATAGCCCCCCTCTTCGTAACCCACGTATCCTGGCGGTGCGCCGATTAATCGAGCGACTGAATGCTTTTCCATAAATTCAGACATATCAATCCGAACCATCGCATCTTCTGTATCAAACAAAAAGGCGGCCAATGCTTTGCATAGCTCAGTTTTCCCCACCCCTGTCGGACCTAAGAATAAAAACGAACCTACAGGGCAATTAGGATCGGACAATCCCGCCCGAGAACGACGAATGGCATTTGCCACGGCGTTCACGGCTTCGTCCTGACCAATGACGCGTTTATGAAGTTCAGTTTCCATATGCAATAATTTCTCGCGCTCGCCTTCCAACATTTTCGACACAGGAATATGTGTCCATTTCGAGACGACTTCGGCGACCTCTTCTTCGGTCACTCGACTGCGTAATAATTTATGATCACAGAATTGCTCTTCTTTCTGGGAAGCCACTTTTAATTTTTTATCAAGCTCTGGGATGATTCCATATTGCAACTCGGACATTCGCGCCAAATCACCAGCGCGTCCAGCGGCTTCCAATTCAATCCGCGCCTGTTCCAATTCCTCTTTAATTTGTTGAGTACCGTGCAATGAAGCTTTTTCACTTTTCCACACTTCTTCGAGATCAGAATATTCTTTTTCAACGTTTTTAATTTCGGTTTCAAGATCGGACAACCGTTTTTTTGAGGCTTCATCGGTTTCTTTTTTTAATGCTTCACGCTCAATTTTTAGCTGAATTAACCGTCGCTCCAAACGATCCAGTTCGACAGGTTTGGAATCCATTTCCATACGAATTTGACTGGCTGCTTCATCAATTAAATCAATCGCTTTGTCGGGGAGATTTCGATCAGTAATATAGCGTTGAGATAGCGTGGCTGCTGCAATAATCGCGGGATCAGTAATTTCAACGCCATGATGCACTTCGTAACGTTCCTTCAAACCTCTTAAAATAGCGATGGCATCTTCTGTTGAAGGTTCCTCAACCAATATTTTTTGAAACCGCCGTTCTAATGCGGCATCTTTTTCAACGTATTTGCGGTATTCATCCAAGGTGGTTGCACCCACACAATGAAGCTCACCGCGGGCCAACGCAGGTTTTAACATATTGCCGGCATCCATTGCACCTTCCGCCTTGCCCGCTCCCACCATGGTGTGCAATTCATCGATAAATAAAATAACCCGACCTTCCTCCTTAGCGATATCCTTTAATACGGCTTTTAAACGTTCTTCAAATTCTCCTCGGAATTTAGCTCCGGCGATTAATGCGCCCATGTCCAGAGCCAGTAATCGTTTCTGTTTCAAACCCTCTGGCACCTCACCATTGACGATGCGTTGCGCTAATCCTTCCACAATCGCTGTTTTACCCACGCCCGGTTCACCGATGAGAACAGGATTATTTTTGGTACGCCGCTGTAGCACTTGTATCGTTCGGCGAATTTCTTCGTCACGCCCAATGACAGGATCCAGTTTTCCAGTTTCAGCTTTTTCGGTGAAATCAATAGTGTATTTCTCCAATGCCTGCCGTTGACTTTCAGCGCTTTGCTCAGTCACTCGTTCACCCTTGCGCAATTTCATGATATTTTTTTCAATGACTTTTTTATCAGCGCCGGCCTCTATTAACACATCTCGTAATTGACCTTTGGCTTCGAGCGCGGCGGGAATGAACCATTCCGAGGAAATGTATTGATCCTTATTTTGCTGAGCAAATTTATCCATCAGCGTTAAAATTTTGCTTAATTCGCGGGACACATGAACTTCTCCGCCGGTTCCTTCTACTTGAGGATAGCTGTCGATGGCCTTGTTAGCGCCATCAATCAAACGTGATAAATTGACTTTTGATTGCTCTAACAATGGCGCCACGGTACCTTGAGTTTGTTCTAGCAATACTTTCATCACATGCGCAGGTTCTATAAATTGATGATCGCGACCAACGGCCAAAGATTGCGCGTCTGCTAACGCCGTTTGGAATGCTGTGGTGAATTTATCAATTCGCATGTTTGTCTCCTATATCATTCCTCACAAGTCACAGTCATTTCAATTTTAGCCTTCGTCATTCTCGCTCAGGCGGGATCCAGGCACGCTGCGCAACGTGTGCACTGGATTCCCGCCTGCAGAATGCCTAGGCGTCAACTTAAGCATAAACCCCTAATGGCTGTAAAGTTGATGCTTCTCT
>NZ_CAJRAM010000007.1 GCF_907164965.1 Coxiella endosymbiont of Ornithodoros maritimus | reverse complement strand
TCGATTCTTTGTCTGTCGGTAGGCAGCCTACGCACGGAAACGACAGACATTTTTTCAACTACTTGATATTCCCTCTTTACCTCGCCCCCTTAAGTTGAGCTCTAGGCGCCTGCGCGGAAAGGACGGGTTTTAAGTTTTTAGTCTTTACCACTTGTGGGTAATAATATGCTGCCTTTTATTCCCTTGGTGTATTTGTTTGTTGTATTATTATTTATAAATAAAATCTGGGTGATAAGCGATGATTTCAAGAGCTGAGCGAGTGGTTTAAAGTGCATTTATTTTCCTCTCACATCCCCCCAAACATATTTATGCAATTGCAGCTGAAAGCGAACTGGCAAGCGATCTTCGACGATCCAGTCAGCAAGCTGCTGTTTATCCTGTTGCTCGTGGCTGGGCGAAAATAACACTTCTGCGCGCGAGATCAAATCGTAACGGTTAATAATATCTTTTACCCACTCATAATCACGACGATCACAAATAACAAATTTAACTTGATCATGCGGCAATAGATACTCAAAGTTCCCAAACTGGTTACGGCCCATCTCTTTAGAACCCGGCGTTTTAACGTCAACAATTTTTATAACGCGCGGATCAACGTTCGAAATATCCAAAGCACCGCTGGTTTCCAATGAAACCCTGTAATTTAAGTCACACAACCGCTGTAATAGCGGCAAAGAAGCGGGTTGCGCTAACGGCTCCCCTCCTGTCACTGTTACATAACGAGTCTGATAAGAGGCCACTTGGTGAACCACGTCTTCAAGCAATAGAGACTGACCTCCATAAAAAGCATAGAGGGTGTCACAATAATGACATCGAAGCGGGCATCCCGTTAACCGAACAAAAACAGTAGGAAGCCCTACCGTCTTTGTTTCGCCTTGCAAGGAATAAAAAATTTCGGTGATTCTAAGTTTGTCCACAATTAAGGCGTTGTTGTTTCTGAATCAACTTCCTCCAATTGGTGGAGGCGGATATTGGCGAGTTGTGCTGCCGTAGATTCAGGGTGTTGTTTTTTAATTTCGGTTAATTCTTCCTTAGCCTGTTTAATTTCCCCGTCTTCCGCGTCAATGATGGCTAACTTTAATTTCGCATCAAGTACCTTTTCCGATTTGGGGAATTTATCCCTTACGGTTTGAAATTCGTGGGCTGCGTTTTTCCGATCTTTCTGTTGAAGGTAAATTTCACCGAGCCAATAATGCGCATTCGCAACATAACTTCCGTTAGGGTAATCGTTTAAATAATTTTGAAAAGACGCTTCTGCTTTGTCATATTGTTTTTCAGTTAATAAATCCAATGATTGTCGATAAGTATTTGAATCTTGTAACTGAATATTATTGGTGTTTGAGGTGTCACCCGTTGAAGGTTTTTGGGAAGAAGAGGCGGAATTGTCATTGGAAGAGTCACTATTATTACTATTTAAGTTTTTAAGCTGAGTGATTCGCTGATCTAAATCTCGATAAAAACTGCGCTGTTGATTATTGAGTAATTCTAAATTGCGTTCTTGCACTTGTAACTGACCGCGTACTTGAGCCAATTGTTGCTGGAGGTCACTAATCTGTTGAGGTAGATTCATGTTAATAATGTTGTTAAGCTGCTGCTCTAATCGCGCCAAGCGCTGCGTGACCGTTAAATCCGTCTGGGCAGCAGGTAGGGAGACAGAAGGAGTTGGGATAGCTGTTTGTGGTGTCTCTGACAAGGATACTGTGGTTTCAGTAGGAGGCTGCGATTGGGCTGAAATATCCTCCACTGGCGCATCTGACCACGTAAGCGGGGCGCTTAACATCAATGCTGCTAATGCGCTTGAAACACATAACGTTTTTATTTTCATTTTAATAAGCCTCATAAATTAAATTAACCCGACGATTAAACCTCCATGCGTTCTCGTTGTTCCCCATAACAGCAGGACGTTCTTTCCCATAGCTAACCATATCAATTTGCTTCGGCGCGACACCTTCTTGTTCCAAGATACGAGCAACCGCTTGATCTCGTCGCCAGCCTAAGCCGATATTATACTCTCGACTGCCGCGGTTATCCGTACTGCCTTCCAAACGCACTTTGGCGGTGGAATACGTGGCTAAATAATTGGCTTGAACACGAATTGCTTCTAAATCCACGGAACGCAATTGAGTGCTGTCGAAATCAAAATAATAAGTCTGATTAGCCGGGGCGACCAATGGGTTGATTATGCGCCCTTCGGAATCTTTTTTAAGTTGCCCATGGTAACCTTTAGCCTCTGCCAAAGCGTACGCTTGAGCGCCTGTGCCATCGCTTAACCCAGTCACCGCATTTGCACCGGCTGAATGGTATTTACAAGCTGCCAGGTTAAGAGTAGCCAGGGCAATGACACCCAAGCCCGAATTTTTCACTAAGTTGTTCATAACTATCCCCTTTATTTTGTCTGTAAATTTACCCCCTTTATTTTGTCTGTAAATTTACTGCTCAAGGACGACTTCTACACTCCTAAAAAAGGAGACCACGCCGGTTCCTGGACGTTGCCATTTCGCGCCGGTAACCGTAATTTAATCTGACCATCAATAGAAACTTGCGCCAACACGCCGCGCCCACCGTGTTCCATCGCGTAGATCGCCATTTTACCATTCGGCGCCAAACTCGGGGATTCATCGGTGCCACTTTCGCTCAAAATTTGCACTTGCCCTGTGGTCAAATCCTGGCGCGCAATACCAAATAACCCATTTTCTCGATGCATCATAATGATGGACTTACCATCCGGCATAAATGAAGGGCGTGCATTATAGTCGCCCCGATAGGTCACCCGACTAATACTCCCATCAGCAAACGAATAGTTATAAATCTGCGGCGTTCCATCTCGATTAGAAGTAAATAGTAAGGATTTCCCATCCGACGACCACGCGGGCTCGGTATCGATAGACCACCCATTTGTAATCTCGTGTAAATGACCGTTGGTTAAATTTAAAATGTAAATTTTTGGATTGCCCGTTTTGCTAAGCACGAGCGCAAGCTGCTTGCCATCGGGCGAAAAAGCGGGTGCGCCGTTAATACCTGGCGCTTCACTTAGCCGTTGACGCCACCCTGTAGGGAGGTCTTGTAGATAAATCGCTGCACGGTGGCCCTCAAATGAAACGTAAGCTATTTTATTTCCATCGGGCGACCATGTTGGTGACATAATCGGCATGTCAGAAACCAGTAAGGGTTGAGGGCCAAAGCCATCCGCATCAGCCACTTCTAAAGTGTATTTAGGAGCGGTATTTTCAGACGAAGCTTCGACGAGAACGTAAGCAATTTTGGTTGAAAAAACGCCTCTTACACCCGTGAGTTTTTGATAAATTAAATCACTAATGTGATGGGCTAAATTACGCAGCTCTTTGTCATTGGCATTGAAGGATTCACTCAACAAGCGATTATTGGAATCAAAGACGTTAACCAAGGTGAATGCCACTCGGTAGCGGCGCATTCCTAAGGGATTAATAGCGGCAACCACGAGGTCGTTCACTTTTTGTTTGCGCCAATAACTGTAATCAATTTGCTGCAATGAAGCCCCGGTCTGGTCCAAATTATCGGGCCCCATCACCCGAAATTGGCCGCTATTTTGCAAATCGTTTTTGATCACCTGTGGGATAGTTTCATCTCCGGACGCTAATACTGACGGCCCAGCAAATGGCATAATGACGATTGGGATAGCGGCGGTTACACCTTTGGTTAATTCCAAATCGAGTGCAGCATAACTAACGGGAACGAAAACCAAAAGGGTTGTTAACAATTGTATAATTAAATGTCGTTTTTGCATGGGATTTCCACTTCGCATTGTGACATAGGCCCGATCTCACGATACAGCCGCCTAGATTATAACTGCTCAGCCTGTGGATAGAAACGTCCATTTTGGGCCGAGATGGGGTTAAAAGTATAGGTTTTCAACAAATAGCCTGTATGAAGCGCAGTGAAATACGGGGATGATAGACGAGATCATTATTTTCCCGTATTCTGCTTTGGTCTATACGTATATGGCCCCAGGGTTGTTGTCAACAATCAGTTTTGACGAAAAGAACGTATATGCGGCTTCAC
>NZ_CAJRAM010000006.1 GCF_907164965.1 Coxiella endosymbiont of Ornithodoros maritimus | reverse complement strand
CCCATGAACCCGATACCAATGGTTCGCGCCTCCACACGCTTCTATCAACCACACAAGCCACCTTAAGGCCTTGCCACAGTGGACACATATTGAGCGCCTAACCCCTCTCGTGTGGATCACCTTACCCCACTCATCAATCCCACACAGTTGAAAAACCCCTTTTGCAATAAATACCAACACCAAGTATTTTAATATCTTTCATGGCCCTGCTCCTTTTTTTAAAAATAGAAACTCTATGTTGGCGCATTATAACGCCCTCTTTAAGGAGGGGCACTTTTCATTAGGTTACTTGTTGAAAACCTACACTTCTAATCGCACCTTGACTCGAAATTGGACGTTTGCAGCCTTTCACATTAGGCACCTAAGTAGTTATGATTATAGTGCCGTGGGCCATCTAGGCGCAATGGGCACGAGGTTGACTAAAAAGATTGAATTTGTAATGGTCGCACCGTTAGGCGCAGTTCACGAAATTCTGAAAATTTAGCGCTATCTTCTGGTACTGGCAGCGGTGATCCTTTAAAAACGGCTACGCGAGCGGAACGGTCGAGGACTGAGTCGCCGCTGCTTCGCACGGTTTCTACATCCAAAACAGCTCCACCAGGAGCCAATCGAATCAACAAAATGCAAGACAAATTTTTATTTGCGCTTTCAGGGACAATCCATTGTTGTTGAATCGCTTTGATAATTTGCGCTTTATATTGATTCAGGATGCCTTGCATTTGAGCAGCGCGTGTTTTGGCAATTTGCATTTTTTCCTGCTGCACCTCTTGTTGCAATAACTTTTCTTGTAATTGCTGTTGTTTGGCGACTAACTGATTTTGCTTGGCTTCTCGTTGTTTTTTTAATGCGAGAATATTTTTTTGCTGCAGTGCTTTCTTTTCGGCTTCGCGTTTTAATTGCAATTGCCGAGCTTTTAAAGCGGCTAAGTGTTTTTGTACTACTATTTTCTGTTTTTTTAAAGCTAACTTTCGTTTCTGTTCTTGACGACGGGCTTCAAAAGCTGCTCGATTTTTTTCTTGTTTCATTTGATTAGTTTGATTATCAATAGCAGTTTGGCTCACAGCTATCGCCCGAATGATTTTGATGGGCCGATTAAATTTACTCGTTCGATAAGTTTCTGAGGAGGATAAATTAGAAAAAAGCGCTAGTAATAATAAGACGTGCAAAAAAATAGAAATACCAATGGAAACACGATAAGGCGTTGGTATTTTTATCATGGCTTTTTTCCTAGTAATTTTCTGAAAACATTTAATACTCGTATTATTGCTGTGGTTCTTTTTTCCCTCTTCCACTATTCTTCTGCGGCAAGCGGCAGAGGAATAGTGGAAAAGGGACACTCAGGTTTTTACAACTCTTTAGTGCAATCCGAATTCTTTTTCTAAAGTCCTAAAATACTGGAAATACTTTTTCAAATCCTCAAGTACTTGTTGTAATAAATTCCTATCTAACTGCGCGCCATATTTAGGATGGCCGTTAAGGTAATTTATCACATAATTACCATCAGGATAAATGCGCGTCGCTTGAGTTTTCGTCACGACAGCATAATCGCCGTAACTTCCCGCAATTAAATAAGGTCGAGTTTCATTAGAGAATAATGAACGTCCAAGCGTGTAATCTGCCAGGGAATTTTGACAACCAAAGATTTCTGTCATTAAAGTAGGCACAATATCATAATGTGTTATAAAATAGGAATAAATTTGTGGTTTTTTCCCCGGCCAGCAAACTAACAGGGGGACGTGTAGTTGATAAGGGATATAAGCACTGGCATGGGCCCAATAACCCATACGCTCATCATTAAGCTGTTCGCCATGATCCGCTGTAATAATGACAATAGTATTTTTTGATAAATGATGCGCTTTTAACGCATTGAGAACCTTGTGAACTTCACCATCAACAAAATAAGCCGCGTTATGATAACGATTAACGTAAAATTTTGGATCGGAACTGGGTGTTAAGGAAAAGGATCGCATTGATTAACCGCGGGTTGAAAGGGTTTATATTTTGGAGTCGCTTGTTCGCAATAATTATGCACCGCATCGTAAAAAAGAAAACTGAAAAAAGGCTGTTTTTTATTCCTTATTTTCAAAAAACGATTAAATTCTTTCGTGATAGCACGATCACGAACAATGGAATTATCCTCCGGTGTTTGCATCACTAAATGCTTTACTTCCCTGAAAATGGTTTTATCAAAGGGAGGATAATTCAAAGGCGCGCTGATGAAAATTCCCATCTCATAATTATTTTTTAAAAATTGATGGATCAGTAAGGGGCCGCGGCGCTGATTTAAAAATGCAGTCCAATAATTATCCGGCAACCCATAAAAATGAAATTAATCCTGGTTGGATGCAATTTCCTCCACTCCAATGATCCTTAAATTGCAGAGTTCGTTGCGCAAATTGATAAATATGCGGAGTGATGCTTTCATTCATTGAATCGTAACGCCACGTATCAATCCCGATAATCAATAATACATTCGGTAACTTTTTTGGGATTTTACATTGGAGAGGGTGAATAGGATATCGGAGAGGATGATTCAATTGCCGTACTTGGAAATAAATCTCTCCTTTAAAGGTTAAAACGTGTTGAATACTAGGGTCACCTGGCACTATCCAGACATAAATATCATTGAAATAAGGGAGCACACGCGCATCTTCTAAGACAATATGATTATCAACGGGACTAAAGCAATGGCGATAAGTCATCGCCGTTGCGACAAACATGCTACTGTATGATATCAAAAATACTAATATTAAACTGCTTGCAAAAATATAACCGCCGTAACCCTTTTTTTGTTTTACGATTCTGCGTTAAACGAAGAAGGCGATGAAATACTCGATAATTAACAAAACGGCAGTTACAGTTATTAGCAAAAACAGTTCGGTACTGGATAACGCAATAACTTGCGAAGCAGCACCAGCCCAAACGATCCGAAATTCTTCACTAAAATAATGCATGTGGTATAAATCGAAGGTTGCAATGTCGACGATTAGCGCAAAAATAAGCGCCGCTGCAAAAATAATAGCTAACGTAAAAGCAAGCTAAGGTCGCGGAATTATGCTAATAATTGCAATAACAATTAAGCAACAAAATAAAAAAACGATCGTAAGTTGGGTAATGAACGAAACGATTAGAAATATCCACGCCAAAGCCATGCCCACTCGCGTGATTCCGGCCATGAAATGAAAATCAGGCAAGACACGAACGTAACTAACTCCGATTAACAGGGCTAAAAATACATTAATTAAAAAAACCATCCCACCCAACGGTATAGGGCACGACGTGATTTAGTGAGTGAGTCAGTCATGATAATGATTTTTTCAGTTGTCCTCATTCTATGAGTGCAAGTTATAGTCGCATATCATAGAGTTTTAATGCATCATTATAGAAGATTTTTCTGCAACGGTAAATGAAGAAGGAATGAATCCTTGGCTAGGAATCAAGGGAAAATGAGGATCAATAATATGCAAATGACTGTCAAAAATAAGACATGTTTGCAAGTCAATCGGTCTATTTTTTATTACTTTCTTCTTTCGCAGCCGCATGGCTAATGGCTTTACCACTGGCTTGTAAATCTTGCCCAAAGCCGCGAATGGCATAACAGCCCGTCATGAACAAAAAAAGCGAGATGATTGAAAGAATAATTTTTAATCATGTTGCTAACATATCGACCCCAGTCTTAATAGTGTTTCAGAAAAAAGAATTTGGATGGCGCTAAAAAGGAGTTGTATAAACCCTCAGTGCCCCTCTCTCGCTTGTAGGAGAGGGTGAAGAACCGCGCAGGGCAGTTAGGTTCATTTAAACCCCCTCCTTTAACCACCTCCCCCTGGGGGAGGTGGTTAATACGTGCTTATGTTAAGCATATGACTGCGAAATTACTAGAATAAACTCACATCATCATTATCTAAAATATTTATTCAACACACCAAACACCTCGGAGAGCGTTTTCGCATTCAAGCTTGATCCTGGTATCGGCTTGCCAGCAGGATAAAGAATTGCATAATTCCCCGCCGGGTAAATGCGTGTCACCCAATTGGGTTTTACAATGGCATAATCGATGTAACTATTCGTAATCAGAAAGGGGCGCTGGCCTTTCTTGAGTACCGGTGTGCCAACGCTGTAATCAGTCGTTGGATTTTGGCAACCCAACACATTCTGCATTAGCGTTGCTACAATGTCGTAATGGCTCGTTCAATAATTGAAGACTTGCGGCTTTTTTTCGGGCCAGTAAATTATCATCGGCGTATGAATTTGCCACGGTGTATAGTCGCTCGCGTGCCCCCAATAATTTTGGTGACTTTCATTAAATTCTTCACCATGATCAGCCGTGATGATGACAATCGTATTTTTTAATAGGTGATGCGTTTTTAATGTTTGCAATACTTGACCTGTCAATGTATCATCAAAATGGCCGGCATTTCGATAGCGATTTAAATAAGGGAGAGGGTTGGTATTATTATTTAATAATAACCGGTTACACACTTTGACAGCCGGTTGAAAGGGCTGCGGGTAATTCGCTGACGATTCGTAATAATTATGGGTTTCATCATAAAAAACAAAGCTAAAAAAATGACGATTCGGATCTCGGTGATTAATGAAATTTTTAAACTTTTAAACTCATGCGTGAAGCATCGGTCGCGATCAAAAGATTCAGCACCTGGCGTATTAATCTGTAAATTTTTAACTTCACGAAACACTGTTTGATCAAAGGCCGGATAATGTAAGGAAGGGCTGCGAAAAATTCCCATTTGGTAATGATCCTGCAAGAATTGATGAATAAACACGGGCGAACGATGCTGTGCTAATACCGCTGACCAATAATTAGCAGGAATGCTATAAAATAGCGAAAATATTCCCGGCCGAGTGCAATTACCCCCACTAAAATTATTTTTAAACACCCATGCTTTTTTAGAAAAATTATAAATATTCGGAGTGACGTCGGGATTTAACATATCGAACCACCAAGCGTCCAAGGCAATAACCACAATATTATAGGGCTCCTGCGGCAATCGACATTGCAATGGATGTAACAGATAATTTAGTGATTTGACCACTTGCGAATTTTGCACAAAATAACCATCATCTCGCATTTGCGATTTTAATTCGGAATTTTTGCCTGGCAACAAAAAACCAAGAACAGTGTTGTAATAGGGAATGACTTGTGCCTCCATTACCAAAACGTGATCATTGCTTTTCGAGCTCGCGTCTTCCGTAACCGCCATGCTGCTGTTTAAGGTTAATGTATAAGACAAAAATAAACAGGCCGCAAAAACCACGCCCATCATCCCGCCATTCAACTTGGGCTTACGACAAACTTTATACCAAACGATAAACGCAATGAGTACTTCTAAAACTATTAATATTAACGCAAGGAAAGCGATGCTTGCCCATTCCACCCAAGATAATTCGAAAACCTGCGTAAACACTCCTGCACGAATAATCTGCCAAACGAGATCGGCAAGGTGGTAATGATAAAGATGGTAGATAATCGCATCAGCAATTAAAAAAAGTGCCGCGGCGGCAGCCATTAATACACCTTCCCCAGGCGAGGGCCCGGCGAGGAATGCATGAAATGAGAAGGAGGACAGGGATGCAACACAAAAAAGCAACTAAAGCCAATTACCCCAATAAACCCGTGAGCATAAACACACACCCTAAAATAACGCCGGCTCGGGTCATCAGAGGGATATTATTAAAATCAGGTAGATAAAGAAGATAATTGAGCCCGATAAGAAAATAAAGACAAAGTATCCACAACGAAAAACCACCCGCCCCAACGGTAGAGTTGCCGCCTGCTTGTAGCTTGATTCGCCATAATGGGCAAGAATAACCCAATAACCTTAAAAAAATATTAAAGAGACAAGCATTCGGCCCTTTAACCCTTTAAATATATGCTAAATTTAACTTAGTTCCCTACCAAGAGAAAAATATGGACAACAATTCGGAGGGACCACCATGAAAAAATTATTTATAATCATAATGATGCTCTTCTTTATAGGCGGTTTAGGTGCTTGCCAACAACAAGATCGTACGCGTGATAGACAAAATGGTGTTGTTACCACGCCCCACCCCGATGATCAGCAATAAAGATAATATGCAACGAAACGATAGCCGATCGGGCAGTGATAATTCAAGTACGTATTAATACGATTAAATGCTTCAGTATGAAAGAAATCTCGGCCGTTGATGTCCGATATTTCTTCATCTAAACACAGAAAGGACATTTTCAAGGAATACGTCTTCGGCTTGTCTACTTTTACGTGCTTTATATTCAACGATACCACGATCTAAACCCGACTCCCTGATTACCAATCGGTGAGGAATGCCGATTAGGTCCATGTCAGCAAAGATAACGCCCGGCCGCTCTTTACGATCATCCCATAACACTTCATAACCCGCATCGATTAATTCGTTGTAAAGCTTTTCACAAGCTTCTCGCACGCGATAAGACTTGTGCATACTAACGGGTATGAGTGCAATGAAAAATGGGGCCATTGGGGTTGGCCAGATGATGCCCCGCTCATCATGATTTTGTTCAATCGCGGCGGCGACGGTACGAGAAATGCCAATGCCGTAACAACCCATTTGAAGGTAACGACTTTTTCCGAACTCATCCACTACCATGGCATTCATTTTTCGGCTGTATTTATCGCCAAGCTGAAAAACTTGTCCCACCTCAATGCCATGCGTAAACCGCAACCGCCCTCTCCCATCGGGACTAATATCGCCTTCCACTGCTTTGCGAATATCGGCTACGAAACCCAAGTGCACATCCCGTTCCCAATTTACGTTTATCCAATGGAAATTGTCTTCGTTAGCCCCACAACTAAAATCGGCTAACTGGGCAGCGTCTCGATCAACAATAAAAGGGATCGGCAAATTAACAGGCCCCAAGGAACCGGGGCCACAGCCAATGGCTTCTCTAATTTCTTTTTCATCGGCGAACTGAAGTGGAAAAGCAACACCTGGCAAATACTGCGCCTTTACATCGTTTAACTCATGGTCCCCGCGCAAGATGAGTGCGATCAACGAAGATTCATCGCCTTTAACAACTAAAGTTTTGACCCCTTTTTCAGGCAGAATATTCGCTTTTTCCGCAAGCTGTTTAATAGTTCGAACGCCGGACGTTGTTATCTTTTTCATTTCAGCGCTAGGCTTCACTCGCTCGCCTTGGGGCGCTTGTGCAGCGGCTTTTTCAATGTTAGCAGCGTAATCGCTTTCGTCGCTATAGACCACCGTATCTTCACCAACGTCGGCGAGCACTTGAAATTCGTGCGAATAATCGCCCCCAATGGCCCCCGTATCCGCTAATACGGCGCGAAAATTTAATCCCAACCGGGTAAAAATTCGCCTATAAGCATCGAACATTTTTCCATAAGCCGCTTGCATGCCTTTTTCATCGAGATCGAAAGAGTACGCATCTTTCATCAAAAATTCACGTGAACGCATGACCCCAAATCGCGGGCGAATTTCATCACGAAACTTCGTTTGAATTTGGTAAAAATTAAGTGGAAGCTGCTTATAACTTTTCAGTTCCTGACGCGCAATATCGGTAATCACTTCTTCATGCGTAGGGCCAAAACAAAACCCATTCTCATGTCGATCCATAATCCTTAATAACTCAGTGCCGTAGGCCTCCCACCGACCCGACTCTTGCCACAAACTGGCTGGCTGAACGATAGGCATTAATAATTCCAAAGCGCCAGCGCGTTTCATTTCCTCCCGAACGACATTCGCCACTTTCTGCAAAACACGCAAACCTAACGGCAGCCATGTATAAAGACCACTTGCTAACTTTCGCAACATACCGGCACGAATCATTAACTGATGACTCACCAACACCGCATCTGCAGGCGTTTCTTTAACAGTTGCTAAAAAAAATTGACTCACTTTCATAGGCAAAAAAGTTTAGCATAATTTTGCATAATGCACGCCAGTTATTGAAATACTCTCGTCCGGCCATCAATTTCCTTTTCATCAATTACAGTTAAGCTGTCATAGCTAGTAGGCTCCTGCCACGGCAAGATCTCTTCTGATGGGTTTTTATCTTCAAAAAAACGGAAAGGATCCCTAGAGAAAGGCGGAGACGCAGGTTCTATATTTCCGCTTTGCAAACTATAACTTGATGAAAATTCTAATGACGGCTGATTGGAAAAATTAAAGGTAAATGAATGATCAGATAAAACAGTTATTGGCGAACTTATACTTGTGAGAATTTTCGTACCTCATTGTTTCCCCGGCTCATTTTTAGTGATAAAAAACCCCATTTAATTCCCCACAAGTCACAGTCATTTCAATTTTAGCCTTCGTCATTCTCGCTCAGGCGGGATCCAGGCACGCTGCGCAACGTGTGCACTGGATTCCCGCCTGCAGAATGCCTAGGCGTCAACTTAAGCATAAACCCCTAATGGCTGTAAAGTTGATGCTTCTCTTTCATTCACCTTGTTCCTTTCAAAGCTTCTTAACACAAGGGGCCTCTATCATTACCCACCCGTGGTGAAGCGTGAAAAACTTAAAAACCCGTCGTCCTCCCGCGGGGGCATCTGCTGTATTAATTGAAGCATACAAAACCTTCACGGCCGAGTCGGGAGGATCC
>NZ_CAJRAM010000005.1 GCF_907164965.1 Coxiella endosymbiont of Ornithodoros maritimus | reverse complement strand
TCGATTCTTTGTCTGTCGGTAGGCAGCCTACGCACGGAAACGACAGACATTTTTTTGTAACTAGCCAGCCTATGAATAGAAACTTTTTAAACTTGGTGATTCCGCTCAGGAGTCCAGGCGCGCTTTTAGCGCACAGCGCACGTAGTGCGCTGGGTCCCCCGCCTCCGTGGGGACGATGAGAGAGCTGGGATGACGGATTTAAGTTTTTAGTCTTTAACTAGAGGATCGAAATTGCGTCAATATCCTTACATAATAGAACAACGACGACTTTCTTCAACATTTAGTTCAAAGACTGGTTGATCATTGTGACGCAACGAAAACAAGGCGGATTTACACTCCTTACACTCCTTACACTCCCGAAGTATTTCACTATTCTCACCTTCTTTGAGAAAAAGTTTCAATGGCATTTGCATTTCATGATAAATTATCCAATTTAAAAGCAAAGCCAACACTGCAAAAGCAGCGTAACTTCCATAAAATATAGTTTGTTCTTCCATACTAAGAGATAAATTATCTTTGATTAAAGCAACCACACGCTCCAGAAAAGGAGGACTCATCGTTGCCGTCGATATTAGAATCCTCCACGTGGTTCTCAAAAGAGTTGAAATTCCATGCCACAGAAATGGATGTTTTTCAAAAAAGGTCTTTAAGGCTGGGCGCGTTTCCCATTTACATTCGTTGGAATTTTCTTCTAACTCTACAGGATCAGTTAACAATTGTATGCCTTCGGAACCTCTTACTCCTATTTCCTGCAACCGATTCTCAGGATTTGCATAATGCACCTTTCTTAGTTGCCAATCATTGAAAATAGTTCAACCCAAAGTATAAATCTAAGGGCAGCATTGGCCCCTACTAAAGCAAAATAAACAGCAAATTCATTTTTAATATTACCATCGGTCGTAAAAATATAATCATCTGCAAAAGGAGCAATCACTTTATTTTTATCTAATAAAAATACAAGCACCGCACCGACAGTTATTAACGGCACAGCCGTCAAATCTTTTTTCTTCAACGGAGCATCATGTTTATGTTTAATTGAAACGAGTTGTCTCATAAAAAAATCTCCTTATAATCTTACAATGAGGAATTTATTTTCATAAGAAAAATTTAAAACAACAGTAACATGTTAATCTATGGGGTCACTATTAATTGATTATTTTAATTTTAATTTTAATTTAAGTAAATAACGGCGTGTGGCTAATTAAATCAGGTAGTTTACTCACTTCACCCATTGCAATTTTCATAAAACAATTTTTAACTGGGTTAAACCGATCCGTAATATTTAATCCTATATTGCGCGCTTGTACAATAAGTGGAAACTGAACACCAAAACATTCTTTAAAAAGACGCATGGCGGCTAGCATTATTGTATTATCGCCTTTTCGCCAACGCTCATAACGACGCAATGTGAGTAAGTTGCCAAGACCCTGGTTTTTTTGATGGGCGTCGATAAAACATTGAGCTAAACAAGCGCCATCCATAAAGCCTAAATTAACTCCTTGTCCCGCTAACGGATGAATCGTATGCGCAGCATCGCCAATTAATGCCATGCGTGAACCGATGTATTTTTTGGCATGGCGCATAATTAAGGGAATGGCTTTTGGGTGAGTGAGTCGTCGAATTTTTCCCAATTGCAACCCAAACGCATTATTTAATTTTTCATTAAATTCAGTTTTGTCCAACGTCATTAAATGATTGGCTTTTTCCGTAGCCACCGACCAAACAATGGCACAGTGGTGTGGATCAGCCAAAGGTAACAACACTAAAACAGCCTTCGGTAAAAAAACTTGCCAACCCGTTTGCTGATGTGCATTTTCAGTTTTGACCACAGCCACTACTGCGCTTTGTTCGTAAGGTCGCTCATTAATTTCAATGGACATGTGTTGGCGCAACCAAGAATGTCCCCCGTCGGCACCCACCACGCACGGCGTTTGAATTTTTCGATCGTTATCTTCTAATTCAAGCTCGACGAAATCCATCGTATGAAACAATTGTTTGGGTTTTGCCGGACAAATAAATTCGACTAAAGGGTCCCCTTGGCATTTTTCCCATAACGCGCGAATTATTTCACGATTCTCAACAATAGCACCTAACGCGCAAGCGCCTACTTCGGCACTATCAAAAGTAATTCTAGCGCCGCCAAGACCGTCCCAAACTTTTAATTTAACCAAAGGCGAATAAGTCGGTTTCCGAATCTCTTGCCAAACGCCTGCCGTTTTTAACAAACGTGTTGAAACAGCATTAATAGCGCTCACGCGCGAATCTAAAGTTTCTTTATTCCAACATAATAACGGTTTTTTTGCCTCGATAATGACGGTATTTATTTTGGCTTCTGCTAATAGCCTTGCCAATAATAATCCCACCATGCCAGCGCCAACAATGGCTATCGGTTTTTTCTTTAACTCAGGTCGCGTCATCCAATTTCAATCCTCGCATTAATTGCGGTAAGCGACCAGAAAGACCCATCAGGCGTTTGGCTAAACGTTTTTTAAACGGGGGTAACAGACCTGTCGCCAATAAACCCAACCCCCGCGCCTTATTGGCTAACGGGAACTGTACACCAAACCATTGCGAAAGACCGCGAGTTAATCCTGTTATCCGCGCTTGGTCGGCTTTCCGCCATCGGCTATATGCTTGCAAAAAACGGATATCGCCTAACGGTTTTAATTGACGGCGTGCGTCGATTAATACTTCGCTCAGCACAGCCGCGTCTCGCAATCCTAAATTAAATCCCTGAGCAGCAATAGGATACAGCGTATGCGCAGCATTACCGAGCATAACAAAACTTGGGCGAACTTGTTCTTGGGCAATTAACATTTGTAGCGGAAAGCGTTTTTCACGCTCAACGGATTGGATAGCGCCAATATAAGGTTTAAAAATCCGATCTAATACCACGCAAAATTCGTCGTCAGACCACTGCCCGATCTCATCTGCTTTTGTTTTCGGTAACGTCCATACTAATCGGTATTGGTTAGCTTGAAAAAGCGGCAAAAGGGCTAGCGTCCCTTGTGAGGTAAAGCGTTCGTAAGCAATGTGGTTGTGGGGCTGTTTTAAGCGCAATAAAGCAATAAGCGCCACTTCGTTTTGGTTCTCTTCTTCAACGGGAATTTTTAATAAGCGACGTGCTGTGGAGTGGCTCCCATCGGCGCCGATTAATAAAGCAGCTTGTAACTGTTGCTGCCCGTTTATTGTCGAAAAAATAACCTGCGCATGATTCGAATTGCATTGAATATCATCAATAGTCGAGATAGGAACGATCTCCACGTTTTTTTGCAAAGCAGCTCGTTGATAAAGGCTCTGTTGCAATTTTGCAAAAGACACGACATAGCCTAAGGCAGGCACATTAAATTCACCCGCGCGAAAACGAAGCGCGCCCAGCGCTCCTTGATCCGACACATGCACCGTCGAAATTGGACAAGCCTCATTCGCTAAATCATCCTCTACCCCCAGAGTTTTCAAAATTTGATAACTACCGAAAGATAACGTCAGCGATCTTACATCGTTCGATGAAGTCACGGCAGCTGATGGCAAATGGTGCTCAAGGATTTTGATTCTTATCCCGTGACCTTGTAAGGCCACCACCACGCTGGTGCCTACCAGGCCGGCGCCGATGATGATGATGTCAGTTTGATTCATGTTAGTGTATCTGAATTTTAAATATCCCCTCTCCCAGTGGGAGAATCAAAATGGGATATCACATCCTACCATGTCAAGGCTCGCGGCTAATAGCGAAATCGAGTATCATAAGGACACTTCAATTGAGAGAGGGAAAATATGACCAATCTTATTGCCGACCGCCTATCAGCCTTACGTCGTTTAATGCATGAAATGGGAGTCGATTATTATTACGTTCCTTCCAGCGACCCTCATAAAAACGAATACGTTCCTTCCTGTTGGCAACGGCGCGCCTGGATTAGTGGTTTTACGGGATCGGCGGGCGATGTAGTCGTTGGAATCGATAAAGCTTTTTTGTGGATAGACCCGCGTTATTTTCTTCAAGCCGCACAACAGCTCGACGATTCGCTCTATTATTTAATGAAAATTGGACAAGGTGAAACACCCGCGATTGACCAATGGTTAACTCAGCAAAAAAACGGCATCGTTTTTGCCGTTGACCCCCGCTTAATTAATCTTGAACAGACCGAAAAAATTCAGCGCGCTTTAGAAAAAAAAAATGGAAAATTATTAGCCCTCGATAAAAACTTAATCGATCGCGTTTGGGAAGATCAGCCGCCGCTTCCCCAAGCACCCATTCAACTTCAACCATTGCAATACGCCGGTCTTAGCGCGGAAGATAAATTAACGGCTCTGCGTCAGACGTTGCAAAAAGAGAGTGCGGATGCCATCGTCTTAAATACGCTAGACACTATTGCGTGGCTTTTTAATATTCGCGGCAATGATGTTGCTTATAATCCGTTGGTTATTAGTTATGCTGTCATTACGCAAAACGAAGCTAGTCTTTTTGTAAATCCTCACAAAATTATTGAAGAGGATCGATCCTATTTTAAAAAAATTACCGTTGACATAGAGCCTTATGAAAGTATCGGAAAATCGCTAGAGTCATTATCAGGCTCGGTATGGCTGGACCCAGGAGCGACTAATTTATGGCTTCGAGACCAGCTAAAAAACACAGCTTCTATTATTTTAAAACCATCACCTATTACATTGGCAAAAGCATTAAAAAATCCCGTGGAACAAAAAGGAGCGAGAGAAGCGCATATTATCGATGCCATTGCGATGATTCAATTTTTACACTGGATTGAAAATCATTGGCAATCGGGAGTGACTGAAATATCAGCGGCTGAAAAATTGGAATTTTTCCGACGCAGCGATTCTCGTTGTTTGGATTTAAGTTTTCCCAGCATTAGTGGATTTGGTCCGCATGGTGCGATTGTGCATTACTCGGCAACAACCGATACCGATGCCACCATTAATGATTCGGCACCCTATTTAATTGATTCGGGCGGCCAATATCATTATGGAACTACCGACATTACCCGAACTATTCACCTTGGAACTCCTACAGAAGAAGAAAAATGCCTTTATACCTTAGTACTCAAAGGGCATTTAGCGATTCGCCAGGCCGTTTTCCCGAAAGGGAGTTGCGGGGAGCATCTCAATGCCCTAGCGCATCAATTTTTATGGCGAGAGGCACTGGATTACGGACATGCCACAGGACACGGCGTTGGCAGCTATTTCTGTGTCCACGAGGGGCCGCAGGCAATAACTTCTCGTTATACCGGCATTCCTCTGCAACCCGGAATGATCGTGAGCAACGAACCGGGTGTTTATTTAACCAATAAATACGGAATCCGAATTGAAAATCTCTGCCTAGTCACGGAAAAGTTCACCGTTGACGACAGCCTCACCGGGGACGGGCCTTTTTACAGTTTTGAAGATCTCACACTGGTTCCTTATTGCCGTAAATTAATTAATCCTAACTTGCTCACCTCTGAAGAAATCCAGCAAATTAATGACTACCATCAACGAGTTTACCAAACCCTAAGGGACTTATTACCGGCCAATGAATTAAACGATTGGCTACATGAGGCCACCGCCCCGTTATAAATTTGACGCACAATAAGCCAATGAAAAGTGCCCCTCCTTAAAGAGGGCGTTATAATGCGCCAACATAGAGTTTCTATTTTTAAAAAAAGGAGCAGGGCCATGAAAGATATTAAAATACTTGGTGTTGGTATTTATTGCAAAAGGGGTTTTTCAACTGTGTGGGATTGATGAGTGGGGTAAGGTGATCCACACGAGAGGGGTTAGGCGCTCAATATGTGTCCACTGTGGCAAGGCCTTAAGGTGGCTTGTGTGGTTGATAGAAGCGTGTGGAGGCGCGAACCATTGGTATCGGGTTCATGGGGTTGGGCATCCCAACACAGTTGATCGGTCCGCCGCAGGTCAAACCGTATGTCAAAAGTAACAAGAATGATGGTAACGATG
>NZ_CAJRAM010000004.1 GCF_907164965.1 Coxiella endosymbiont of Ornithodoros maritimus | reverse complement strand
AAAATAATGATCTCGTCTATCATCCCCGTATTTCACTGCGCTTCATACAGGCTACCTTCTAAAACAAAAGCGCTCGCCATTCGGGAGTCAGCAACTCGATCTTTTAAACTTCCTCACTTCAAAGAATCGATCTTCCCAAAAGATTGATGCTCAAAAGCATAATTATAAAAAAGGAGACATGTTGTTGACTGATCAACAATAAGACATTATTCTTAGTCCATTAGATTATAAAATACAGATTAGCATTTGAAAATAATAAAAAGGATATCAAGGATGCAACCTACACATACGCTAGAACTCAGCGAGTTAGAATATCAAGTTGATCATTTATTGCGTTCTTTAGAAAGATTAAAATCAGAAAATAATGCGTTGCGTAAAAAATTAGCCACTCAAGTTCGGGAGCGTTCATTATTGGTTGAAAAAAACTTTCAAGTTGCCCAGAAAATTAAAAAAGTAGTTACACAATTAAGGGAAGAAATGCCATGAGTGGCAACAACAGCGAGCAGAGCCTTATTTGCGTAAAAATCCTTGATCGCAGCTATCGCATTAAATGCCCACCCCAGCAAACCCAAGCACTTCAAGAAGCAGCCGTCTACGTGGAAGAAGAAATGCGGAAAGTGCGCCAAACAGCGAATATCAACAGCATGGAACGCATCGCTGTGGTCACTGCTCTCAATATTTTCCATGAACTCATGCAGTTGCGTAAACAAAAAAATAATTACATCGATGTCATGAATCAACGCATTCAAAATTTGCAACAACGAATTGAAAATTTTCTGGAAACAAATACTGAAATTGAAGTATAATATGAGAGTACCCTCTGTGACTCGTGGCAAGGACTACATATTTGAACCGATACGAATATGACAGGGAATTGGCTGTGGTCACACTGTTGAGCAAGCCCGTTTTTCGGGGTTTCATGAACCCCAGGGAAGCCTGAAGTCAGTGCTCGCCAGTCCCACCTGAACCTTTGGGTTCAATTAATGGACTTGCAACGATGTCATAGAGGGTTTTATGTGTTCAATGCTTAGCAAAAAGCAACTGCGCTATCAATTGCGCCAGCGCCGAAACGGACTTTCCTTACAAGAAAAAAATGAAGCTTCTGAAATCATTTCTAAGAAAATTGTGGCGCTTCCCATTTTTAAGTCCAGCGAACGGCTGGCGTTTTATTTATCGGATGACGGCGAAGTCGATATAAGAACCGCAGTATCAAAAGCGCTCGAAGTGAAAAAAGACTGTTTTTTACCAATTTTGCACTGCACTTTAGATCATCATTTAGATTTTTATTCGTATTGCCCCCAAAGCGAATTAATTAAAAACCGTTTCGGCATTGAAGAACCCGACCCAACGCGGGAAACACCTATCGCCACAAAGGAGCTGGATTTAATCTTTTTACCGCTTGTCGTTTTTGATAAAGAAGGTAATCGCCTGGGCCGCGGCGCAGGCTACTACGACCGCACCCTAGCTTTTTTAAAAGATTCAAATGCTCAAAAACCCAAACTGATCGGTGTGGCTTATGAGTTCCAAAAAATTAATTCAATAACTGCAGAAAAATGGGATATCCCTTTAAACAGCGTTGTAACTGAAAAAAATATTTATCACTTCTAACGTTTTCTTCGTAACAGAAATCCGATAGATAACAAAATTATTAATAATGGAACGACCACAGGAAAAATAATCGGGAATAAAATAATTGCCAATAATCCCCATAAAAAAGCAAATACAGCTAAAATTATGACACCGGCACCACTGAAAACTAAGAAAAACAGAATCGCAATGCTCAACACTACAATTGTAGCAATGATAACGCCCCAAACGCCTGCCGTGATAGCAAGGGCTAGTTCCAGCACCGGAAAGAGCAAATACCAACCGGCGACGACTAATAAAATAATAAATAATGCAATAACCCACGGGGAAGCCCGTCGCTTGCATGAAGGTGTTTTATCCACTTTAGATTTCCTTTTAATTAAAGATTCACGGTTTTAAACTATAGCGAATTTTAATCCATAATAATCGGAAACCCCGCCTGGCGCCAAGCCTTAAAACCGCCGTCCATTGATAACACATTTTTATAGCCCATTTTTTAATGCTCTCGGCAGCCAACGCGGAGCGAAAAAACCACCGCCGCAGTAGAGTATTAATTTGCGGTTGCGATTGGGATCACTCTTTCAATATCTCGTTTGATAACGCCTTCTCCAAGATGAATGGCCGAAGGCAAGTGTCCCTCATCCCATTCGCTTTCTTCGCGCACATCCAAAAGCTCAAAGTCTTCTTCATTGTCCATCATTTTTTTACAGTATAGATATCCGTTTCTTCAATGTGCGATTTTGATTCTTTGGAAAGAGCCACAAAACTAGGACTGAGTTCTTTCATCGTTTTCTCCTAAACTTCGTAACTATTCAGCCTGTGGATAGAAACGTCCATTTTTCAGCCATTCACGTTAGGTGCCTGAATAGTCACTAAACTTCCACTTCCGCTAAATTTCCTTTTTGCTCCAGCCAATCCCGACGATCCGCCGCGCGTTTTTTTTGCTAAGAGCATGTCCAAAAGCTGTTCCGTTTTATCTTTAGCCTTGACGGTTAATCGCACTAAATGACGCGTATCCGGATTCATTGTCGTTTCGCGTAATTGGGACGGATTCATTTCACCCAAGCCTTTAAAACGTTGGATACTAATGGCGCCTTTTAATTTTTCCGCTTTAATGCGATCAAAATAACTTCTTTTTCCTCTTCATCCAAGGCATAAAACACGTCTTTGCTCACGTCAATACGATACAAGGGCGGGCATGGCCCCACATACACATAGCCGCTCACTACTAAAGGGTAAAAGTATTTCATAAAAAGTGCGCATAATAACGTAGCGATATGATAACCATCGGAATCGGTATCCACTAAGATGCAAATTTTTCCATACCTAAGGCCTTCTAAATTACTGGAATCGGGATCAACGGCAATCGCTCTATAGCGATGTCGTGAAGGGCCTGAGAAGCTAATACTTGTTCGGTATCGACTTCCCACGTATTTAATATTTAATATCTTTCCACGAAGAGGCATGATGGCTTGAAAATTCTTATCTCGTGCCTGCTTTGCTGAGCCACCGGCTGAATCGCCTTCCACTAGAAACAGTTCGCACTGTATTGGGTCAGATAAAATGCAATCCGCTAACTTGCCCGGTAATGCAGGGCCCGTTATCACTTTTTTACGTTCAATTTTCTTGCTAATACGCAATCGTTTTTGCGCATTAGCAATCACCAATTCAGCCAGCGTTTTCCCGATTTCGACATTATGATTTAACCACAAACTAAACGCATCTTTAACGACGCCGGAGACAAACACAGCAGACTGCCGTGAAGTTAACCGTTCTTTGGTTTGGCCTGAAAATTGAGGCTCTTGCATTTTTACGGATAAGACATAATGGCATTGCTCCCAAATATCTTCGGAAGCAAGCTTCAAATTACGTGGCAATAACTTGTGGATCTCACAAAATTCACGCATGGCTTCTAATAAGCCTGTTGGCAAACCGTTGACATGCGTCCCACCTTGCGGCGTTGGGATTAAATTCACGTAACTTTCTCTAACGCCTTCGTCATCTTCAGGCAACCACGCCAGCGCCCAATCCGCTTTCCCCGTTTCTCCCGAAAAACTGCCCACCCACGACTCTTCGGGTAATCGTTCGCGATCGCGCAAGCTATCCACTAAATAGGTTTTTAAGCCTTCGGCGTAATACCATTGCAACTGTTGGCCGGTGTTCTCATCGATAAAATGAACGGTGAGACCAGGGCATAAAACGGCCTTAGCCTGCATAGTATGTTTTAAAGCGGAAATCCCAAACTTTACAGAATCAAAATAATGCGGATCGGGCCATAAATGACGCTTGTACCACTTTCCGATCTATTGCACGATCCCAGCGGGCGTAGTTTTGCCATTTTTTCACCATTGGCAAAATCCATTTGATAAATTTTGCCGTCTTTTTTTACCTGAACAGTAAGTTTTTTGGACAGTGCATTAACAACGGAGATGCCAACCCCGTGCAGCCCCCGGAATATTCGTAGGTTTTCGTTGAAAATTTAGCACCGGCGTGCAAACGCGTTAGAATTAATTCGACGCCCGTTAATTTGTGTTCGAGGTGAACATTGATAGGCATGCCGCGACCATCGTCAACGACTTCTAATGAGCCGTCTTTATAGAGAATTACCTCCACATTTTGTGCAAAACCCGCGATGGCTTCATCGACACTATTATCGATGGCTTTATGAGCAAGATGATTTGGGCGAAAAGTATCCGTATACATCCCAGGGCGGCGTTTCACGGGCTCTAAGCCACTCAACACTTCGATCGCTTGGCAGTATAGCCTTTGCCAATGGTTTTTTTCGTTGGCATTGCTCTTCGGTTCAATCCACGTTATCGTTCTTAACTTCATGATGGGCAACCCAGACTGTCATCCCGCAAAGCGGAAAAGGACAATTTTCATAAAATTGAGTTGCTCACGACAATGCAATTGTACACTAAGCTTATGCGTTATCTGTATACTTTGTTATTTTACGCTGCCTTGCCCTTTGTGCTGCTGCGTATGTTATGGCGATCTCGACGGGTCGAAGGTTATCGTTATCGTTTATGGGAGCGTTTTGGATACATTAAGTCGCTTGACTCTGATGTGCCTTCCCTATGGCTTCATACCGTCTCGGTGGGGGAAGTGATCGCTGCCGTTCCGCTGATTAAAGCGCTGTTGAACCATTATCCTCATTATTCCTTGATGGTCACTACAACCACCCCCACAGGTTCTTTGCAAGTCCAAAAAAATTTTAAAGACAGGGTTCGTCATGTCTATTTGCCGTATGATCTTCCAGGTCCCGTCAACCGTTTTTTAAAACGCGTGCATCCTCAATTGGCGATTTTAATGGAGACCGAGCTTTGGCCTAATTTATTGCGTTATACAAATAAGCGAAATATTCCCGTGCTATTAGCCAACGCCCGTTTATCCGAACGTTCGCTTCAAGGTTACCAAAAGATAGCCCCCCTCGTGCGAAAAATGTTAACGCAAATTAACTGCGTCGCTGCTCAAAGCCTAGTGGATGCAGGGCGTTTTGTTCACCTGGGGCTTTCAAAGGATCGATTGTTGGTCACGGGTAACATGAAGTTCGATCTTCATTTGCCCACTTCCGTTATCCAAGAAGGAAAATCGCTTCGAAAATCATGGGGCGAGCGCCTGACGCTCATGGCGGCCAGCACCCATGAAGGTGAAGAAATTATTGTGCTGGAAGCCTTTCGCCAACTCCGTGCTGAGTTTCCCGATGCGTTTTTAATCCTAGCACCACGCCACCCCGATCGGTTCACGAAAGTAGCCCGGCTGTGCGAAAACGCCGGCTTTTCAATCGTGAGGCGAAGTCTCCAACAATCCCCGACTCAAAAAATGGACATTTTATTGGGGGATACCATGGGAGAATTGTGCCGACTTTATGCAGCAAGCGACGTCGCCTTTGTCGGTGGTAGCCTGGTTCCGGTTGGCGGGCATAATTTAATTGAGCCTGCCGCTATTCAGCTCCCTATTATTAGCGGGCCTCAATTGCAAAATTTCGTGTTGATTAGTGAGTTGTTAAAAAGAGCGCAGGCCTTATTGATCGTAAACGATAGCGAAAGTTTATATCACGTGGTTTCTCAGTTATTTAAAAGCCCCGATGAAAGAAGCGCTTTAGGAAAGCGAGCCTATCAGGTCACTGCGGCGAATACCGGTGCTGTAAATAAACATATGCGATGGATCAGCAGTCAGTTAATTTCACCGAATTTGTAATGGAGGTGCCTCTAAATTGAAATCCTTATCACTAGCTATTCTTTTGGCATTATTCTTGCGACAATCTCTTAGCATAAAATGCGTATTCACGTATCCCGAAAAAAGGCCGGTGCGAATGTGGTAAGAGAATAGCAATGTACCTAAACTAACAAAAACTAGCACAGTGCATCTAACCCGATTTAGAAAAGCGCCTATGCTATTAACGCTATCAGAAATTTCTTATTTATTTTCATATTCTTAAACAACGAAATGGACTTTCTGAAAAATATCTAGGGCTTTCCACCTAAGAGAAAAAACCTCGTCCGACATACAAGGAGCTTCTGGTTCGGATTTCACTTTATCTTCATATGCTTTTACACATGTAGTGATTTCTTCCTTAACGGTACGTCGTATTTCTTTATGCACTTTTTCTAATTGACTTATTTTTATTTCTAATTTTTTCTTTCTTCCTTTACTATCCTCACCCCCCCATCTCTTTATTTTTTTCCTCTAGCTCAGCAATTTTATTATTTATAGGCTCCAAGTACCCCTCGTTTATTCCGTCGAGCAATTTCTGCATCAACTCACAATTTTTACTGAAAATAAGAAAATCAATGTACTTTAATTGCTGAAGCAATTGGTTGAAATTTAATGTTTTCCGTAATAATCGTCGACTAATTTCATCATGCATTCACAGCCAAACTTTTCTAATCCGCATTCTTTCGTACAAGCGTAATACAAGTTTACTGACATAGAATCCAACGCATTCAAGCTAAAAAATCCAACACCATCGACACTAGTTAAAATAGAAACAATTTAGGATGCTTGCAGGTCGGAGAGTTATCTTCATAAACAACACCGGCTAGTTTACTTAAAAGGTTGAAATTCTGCCGCGCCTCATCGAGGCATCCAAATGAATGAGTCTCAGCGAATTCAGAGATGCAAGTTTTCTTCGGCTTCGCGCATAAATATTCCGTTACTGAGTCGTCATTAAAAATGACGCAAGATAACGTTTCCCACAAAAGCGTTGGTAGGCCGTTCTCTTGTCCATTAATTGAAAGGATTTTTTGTAGAGCTTCGTTTTCAAGATCTTCGTACGATAATTGTTTCGCTTCGATAAGTGTCTAAAGATTCTCTTTAGCAGTGTTCGAACATTTCTTAATCGATTGGAAAGTAAGGTTGAAACGATAGTTGTCAATATCTTCTTCAAGCCATTTGTTAAATTCTACTCTTGATACGGGAGACCCTTTACGTTTTTTCTATTGCTTACTGGGGTACGTTGGTCATTAGATTGAGGAGCGCGAGGAAAAAGGATTTCACAAGCCCAGCCTACCTCCTTTGCACATTGATCCCCTTTCCTTGGATCGTAGTTTGGGCTATTAGGATGCTCCTTTTTCAAAAGTTTTTTAGCTTGCTTTTTAGCCTCTTCAGGAGTAACTGGTTCCGTCGCTCTAAGAATTTCACAGGCACGTTTCCGATCTGCAGAGGAGTTTTGGTCGCGAAAATCAAAAGAATGTCTCATTGGAAAACCCTCCTAATGAGCTATGACGGTGTCATGGAATTATTAACAGCTATTTTCTTCTCCTCCTTTTCTTCAATTCCGTGAACGGTAGCTGCGGGAGCTCTATAAAATTTGATCGAATTAGCGGGCCGCATTTCAATTTGAAGTGGGCGAAGCGGCCCCATGATATACTGACCTGCTTTTGCATTTTCATTCTGCGACTGCTTCCTTCTTTTGGATAGCAGCGCTGAGCGATTGAGTCAAACGATCTTCCCCCTCGGGGCAAAACAGCATTATATACGCCTGAACATCCGATCGATGTTGCTGTTTAATTCTAATTTCTGATCCCATCGCCCACTTGAGCACACTAAACTTGTACCACAGCTTTTCTTTTTTTACATCCTTCTGTCCTTGACTGTACCCCATAATTGCTGACACACGTCTCCGCCATAGTGGGTGGAATTGTTTACATACTTTACAAGTAACCCAAAATGGGCCAAGCGACATTACCTTGGAATTTAGGAGAAGGCTTATCGCCGTGTTGTATTACAATCTCGATAAGAGGTCTTAATGCCTCTTTGTCTTCTGCTCTCTTTTTGCTGTTATATAACAAAACTGCATATTCAAATAACGATTAGTAATTCTAACGATTAGTAATTCCGCTTTTTACGCCAGAATTCGCTATATAAATAGGGTAAAGGCATTTTAGGAAATCGAACCGCCTCGTTTAATTGTTCTTTTACCTCTCGGATATCCTTCGTGGCTGAAACAGCTTCCCATAACTTTTCAAAAGTATTCCATTTTTGGCAAAAGCTTCCTCCACTTTTCTATAAGATTCATTTAATTACTTTTATGCTTTTTCGCGTTTATCAAACTCTCCCTCTATCTCTTCAAGCTGTATGGATAGATCATACAAAATTTGAGGAATGCCACACGACAAAGGTCTCTCCTTTAACTTGTCCTGCATCTGGCTCAAACGTGATTCCAGATGGACTTTCAGGCAGACTTCGAGTATTTTATCTTTCTACTTTCAGAAAAAGATGGTTTCTGCAACCTGACGTCTTTCCTTCAGAAAAGCTCTATCTAATATCAATTTTATTTTTTCTTTCTGACTTTTATTCAATTCTTCTATGAGATATCCATTTTCTTTGGCAAAATTAATTATGGTTTCCGTCATAATTTCCATTGTCACCAGACAACACTTAAGTCGCAGCCATTCGAAACGCATTCCTTTCGATTCACTTACCTAAGTCTTGAAAATACAGGTGTGACCCCCAGAATACAGCGAAGTTTGGTTTCATTATACCCATCAATGACTTTTTTAGCGGGGCTGTCAGGTTTAGCAATTTGCTGTTCATAATATACCTGACACTGGTCCTCTTGTTTTTTATCTAAGTCTAAAGGGGATATCGCTGTTTCAGAGGCAAGGTTAAACAAAGAAAGCTTGTCAGAAACCGATTCGGTCACTGATTGAAAAGGGATTTTTCTGTTTAGTTCATCGGATTTCTTTAGCTCATCATAAAACAACAACGCAGGGGTATCTTTCCAGAACTATTTTCTTGTTAGTTAGAGACCTGAATTCAACAAATTGAGTAACAGCCAACCAGATAGCACGTCCTTAAGTTAATGGGAAAATTCCCTTATTATAAATTTATCGCTTTGAAACACCAATAAACAGAGTCAATCGTTTTGAAGTTAATTTATTATTTTAAATAAAAAGCCGCTGCTTAAAGTTCCATTAAAAACTATTTTAAATATCCTCTAGAGAATTTAATCAATTCTCACGCCACGGCGGATCTACAAAAAATTTCATGAGCCTGGTCACTCGAATGCCTTCACGGCCACAAGAACGCTTTAAATTGCCGATAATTTATGCCACACTCTGCTTTTCAACCCAATGGCTCTCACTTAAGGTGGTTTTTCCAACTTGTCTGGGGCCCTCAATAAAAACCATTTTCTTTTTGAGATTTTCCCGGATATATGGAGTTAAATAATGTTCCACGGGCACTTTCCTCTGTACTGCAAAACAGTCAGTTCACTCGGCACACGGCATCAGAAAAGTTTAAATAAAAATATGCCTTCAAACGATGTAATCCATACCCGTCACCCTCTCGCGAGGTCCATCCTCTGGGTTGTGAAGAATACATATCATTAGCCACAAGCACAGTAAATTCATTTTAAACTTCGTGATTCCACGCAAGGGAAGTCCAGGCGCACCTTCGTGGGCCGCGCCCGTGTGCACTGGATCCCTGACTACGCGTGTCAACTTAAGGGAGCCAGGTAAAGAGGGAATATCAAGTAGTTAAAAAAAGCCCGTCATCTTCGTGCGTAGGCTGCCTACCGACAGACAAAGAATCGAAGGCTTTGACGGCCGAAGCCACGGGGATTGTGAGTTTCCATCATGATATAAATAGCGTTCAGAGAGAAATCCCCAGA
>NZ_CAJRAM010000003.1 GCF_907164965.1 Coxiella endosymbiont of Ornithodoros maritimus | reverse complement strand
GCAGCTTTTCTCACTATTTCATCAACTGAACTGCTTTCGTCATGTATAGAGGAAAGACAGTCTCACCTGAATCAAAAGCAGCACAGGTAGTTCATTCAACTTCCTTAAGAATAGGTGGCGTTTTTGGTTTTTCTTCCTGAATTCGCTGGTAAATCTCCTCTCGGTGGACCGCGATGTGCTTCGGCGCATCAATACCCATGCGTACTTGATTTCCGCGAACCTCGAGGACGGTGACGGTAATTTCACCCTCGTTTCCAATCTTTATAGCCTGACCATTTGTTCGTGTTAAGACTAACATAAATTATTCCTTTGGGCTGGAGCCGCCTTGAAAAGGCAACGGCTGATTACATGCAGAATATCCTTTTTATGATCTCCTGTGAACCTAGTGATCCATAAGATATTACGTTCCCTTTTTCTATCACGCGCAAAGTCTAAAACTCCTGATGGACTTACGCGATAAAGAGGAGCGTCAAGGAACTACGATTTCTCCTTGTCCGCCAATTACGCACAGCACAGAGGATTAAAAACCCAGTGCACTCGGAGCGAGCATTATACTCATGATAACGAGAAGTGCAAGTGTAAAAATCGAAGTCGAAGAAAGCTTTCCCGCTGCCCTCCGCCGGACCGATTATAAAACGCTTGCGCTTTCATCTTCTATGATGAAGCTGAACGCCTGCCGAGGTGCCTATTAACAAATCATCGGCGAGCCGGTGCGCGAAGAGACCGTTGGCGACGACGCCTGGGATGTTATTGAGAATGGTTTCTAACTCAACAGGATTGAGGATGGTCAGGTTGTGAATGTCTAAAATCACATTACCGTTATCCGTTGTGAATCCTTGTCGATAAACCGGGTCTCCCTTGAGCTTGACGATTTCACGTGCAATAAAGCTGCGAGCCATTGGGATAACTTCAATCGCCAAGGGGAATTGTCCTAGCACGTCCACTTGTTTACTTTCATCGACAATACAAATAAAGCGTTTAGCGGCTGCCGCGATGATTTTTTCACGTGTAAGGGCGCCACCGCCACCTTTGCTAAGATAAAAATGTTTATTAAATTCATCAGCTCCATCCACGTAGACATCGACGTTGGAAACGGAATTAAGATTGACAACTGGAATACGGTGCTTTTTTAAGCGATTTTCAGTGACTACAGAGCTTGCAACAGCCCCTTCAATTTGATGTTTAATTTCCGCTAAAGCATTGATGAAACAATTGACGGTAGAACCAGTTCCTACTCCAACGATATTGACGCTCTTAATGAATTGAATCGCTTCAATAGCGGCTGCTTTTTTAAGTTCGTTTTTTGACATGATGATCTCCCCAGTACTAGTATTTTAAATAAAATGCCTTTTCACAGCCATTTCAATTTTAGATTTCGTCATTCCGCGCAGGCGGGAATCAGGCGTACCTTCGGTGTGCTGCACATGTATGCGCTGGATCCCCGCCTGCGCGGAATGATGGACTTTAAGTTTTTAGTCCTTACCTCTTGTGGGTAATGACAGAGTAATTACCTATTGTCTTTTTTAAATTCTTTGATCAATAAATCTTTTTCCTGCCATAGAGTGTTTAACCACTTCTGAAAATGAAGATGGAACGTTGTGTCTTCGTAGTAATTTCCGATAAGATCTTCAGTTAGTGGCAATAACTAATACTACACCGTAAATCTCACGACGATTCCCACAAGGAAAGGGGCTTGGAATAATGGAGAGTGACGTTAATAATTCCCGCCAATTTATTTTGCAAAGCGTTTATCACTATCACGATCCCGCCCGCTTTAGGACGCAGCAAATGTAAATAAGGAGAAGTTTGGTGTTGGTGTTTAAGTAGAGTGAATCGGGTGCCCTCAATAAAGTTCACAATGGTCGTAGGAAATATTTTAAAATTTTTGGAAGCTTTTTGGGTAATTTCGATATCTTTCGCTTTCAACTCTGGGTGACGATGGATAGAGTGGCGGGAATGCCGATGCACAAAAGGGTACCCCAACAACCAGCAGCCAAAACCGACCAAAGGGAAAAACCATAATAATTCTCTCCTCATAAAAAATTTAAGCGGTGGACTTTTTCGGTTAAAAACATAACCGAGCGCTAATTATCAAACCCTGATTCATGATTGCTGATGAGAACATACCGTTTATTTGGATCTAATTCAGCGTCGCTTTTGATTTTCGAGCGATGATGCGGCAATTGTAACAATACATTGGCAAAGCTCGTCCAAATAACGGGAATGTGACCGAGAAATTTTAATATCGCGTAACGCCAAGTTTTAAGAGACATAAGCCACGCAAGGCTACTCAAGATAATGGGGCAGGAATAGTCTACAGCAAAATCACGATATAAGAGGAAATAACAAAAGCAGCGGCTTGAATTTCAAGAGATCTATCATTTTGAATCAGGCCGCCAACGATTTCATTCCTATCGTGCCAATAAACCCCTCTAGCCACGGCTCATGTTCATAATCAATGCTTATGATGATGAGATAAAGCGCCGCCATGATCCATGATTGCTTGTGTGAAATGTGACACCCCACATAAAACCGGGACGCCCAATTTTATTTTGAACCGCCCACGCCATGCATTCAGTCAGGGCTCGATTGAATCCACGATTTAAGTTGTGATTTTTTAGGCTTTAAATAAAAACTCAAATCTGTTTCATCGTTATCCATCAAACGCATCATCTGCGGAAGTTGTTTTTGAGTAGCGCAACGGATCGCTTTAAGTCCAGTGCTAAAATTAGGAAATAAGATCGCGTTAAAATGTTCTTTTTCAGGCAACAGATACACTTTCATCGTTGCTTGAGTGATAATACCGAGTCTTCCTTCACAGCAGATAAATCATTCACGCAAATTAAGCGCACAAGAAGCACGCAGAACGGTGATATTTTCCATGACGCCTTGTGGTGTCACAACTTGTAAACTTAATACTGTTTCGCTAATGGTGCCGTACTGATCGGATTGCATACCGACCAAACGCGTTGCAAGCTAACCACCCAACGTGGAGAACTCAAAGGAATCTGAGAAATGCCCCAGCGAAAATTCTTTTTTGTTTAATTGCGATTCAAGCAGAGGTCCTAAGGAATTACGTAGACATTGTGATTCGTTACCAAGCTTAATAATGAAACGACTTGTTCGGTGGTTTCCGAATAAACAAAACAATCCGGGGACCCAGAAATTAAACCCTGTCGAATGCGAAATAGATCTCGGAAACTTTTACCATAAGCATGTATAAGCATGTCGCAAACGTTCCAGTTTTCTTTTGTGAAATTTGATCGGAGCGAAAATCGCGCTCCAATTGCTGTAAAAAAGCCTGACAGCGAATAGGAGATGGCAATTGGATTTTCTCAAATTCAATGGGCAAGTCCTGTTGGGCAATATTACAACCTAGTATTTTTTCTACATAAGGTAAAAATTTTGGCATCCGATGGATATCGGGCTGTTTATCAGGCGCCCCCAAACCCTACCATTTCATAACCATGCGAGTTCCTCTTTTTCTTGCCACCCATTTATCATCAGCCGATTGCCGCAATTGAACAATAGCCGTATAAATCGTTTCTGTCAACAAGGCACAATGCTCGGAAAAAGAGGCTGCTGCAGACTCCGCTACGACTGCGTCTGGATAAATCGGTTTGCCGATATACACTTTAATTCGCCCAGGACGGGCCATTCGAACCCCTTTAGGGAAAGTTTTTCAGTTCCTTCAATATAAGCGGGTACAATTGGTAAATTGAGCGTAAGCTCTGTGAAAGCAGCTCCTTTTTAAAAGGTAATAGCTCACCGGTTATCGAGCGTATTCTTTCAGGATAGATAATTAATTTATGCTTTTTTTCTTTGAAATTTTTGCAATGTCGCCGAATTTCTCTTAAGTCTTTAACGGGGTGTTTACGGTCTACCGCAATTAAATTCATTGATTTAGCCGAAAACGGTATTTTCTCTCCTCCCTTAAAAAAATAATCCTTCGCCGCTAACATGCTAAATTCTTTGAAAGAAAATCGCGTCGCTAACATTAAAGCAGGGGAATCCATGTGGCTAGTATGGTTACTGCAGAGGATGTAAGCACCTTTAATGAGATTTTTCCGCCCGTAGACTGAAAAGCAGCAATAACAATGAAATATCAATAAACAAAATCATTGAAATCCTAAAATCATTGAAATCCTATTTTATAGATTTTAAATTTTTTCATGAACTTTACGTTTCTTCTTTTTTCGTCCAAAGATCATATGCGCTTTAGCGAATTTATCAGCTCCGATAGCCACTGCTAACGAGACTTCTAATGCTAATGCGCTCGCCGTGATGAGTTCGGCTAATCGTTTTGATGAGTGTTTGCCTACACAATTGATGAGTTTTAAATTGCTTTGTTGTTGCGGCAATTGCATTCCACTTCCTACTGTCCCAACGGTAATTGGAGGCATGGTTAATACGCATTTAGCTTCATTCGATTCCGGCAAATATAAAATATCAAAGAAAGCGACTTCATTTTCACTGACGCAAGCACAATCTTGTCCGGTTGCAAGGTAAATGGCCGTCAATGCATTCACGACATGCAAATTGATCCCGACTATATTAGCAATCTTGCTCGCATATGGGCGACGCGCATTTCTCCTGCTAATTGTCGAGGCGAAATGCCTAACGTTCTTTTACAAACGGCTGCCGATAACACGCAAGAGGCAATGATTTTGTGCCGTCGTCCCGCCAGGAGAGTTTTCGTTGATGGCTTTTTATCCGCATTAAAACTCGATTTTAATAAATAAGCAAACGATAAATGCTCTGCGAGGGTACCTCGAATAAACTCACATGCATTACAAGTACAAAAGGTAGTCATATTCTGAACCGCGTCTTCCGCCGTGGTATAAACAAAATCGAGAACCAGGTGATCATGCACTTGATATTGATCAATTCTTATTAATTTCCCGTATTGAGTGCTTTGTTCAATCACATTTTTATTGCGTTGAAGTGTTCTGTCACCCAGGTAAAGAAAATTTTTAGTGAATTTAAGTCCTTAAATGAAAAAAAATCGGACTGCGGGAAATCACTTGCTAGATATTTTGAGTTTGTGAATGCCACACCGCATTGGGCAGTCGCGTAAAAACGCGGGACATCGATAGCCTCAACGTTCCCTCTAGCGTTGCTACAGGAATGTAGTGAGCTTGCCCTGAACATAGCGTTCCATCAATCACACACGACCCTACTAGGGTAAGAGGGATGGCAATTTGCCCTATGTGTTTTTCGATCAGCCCCTCCTGAAGCCGCTTAATTCGGGAAAGCAGGATTCCCAATTCAATCCCTGCTCCTTCATCCGTTGCCGCCGCCTTTTGAATGCCGATTCATTGAACCCGTAGGGATTTTTCCCATTTATTCACAGTTTCGCTTCTCCATTAGCCCATCATTCCCAAATGGAAAAATCGGTCAGGTTAATTGGACTTCAGACAGCGCTAAAAACCATTCATCAAATGCTTCCGATTCTTTCTCCACCGGTCCACTCGAATAATAGTGCCGTTGATCCAGCCCGATGCTGGCACCGCTAGCAAAACCACCGTGTTGACGACATCTGCCGGTCACGTTAATCGTTTAAAGGGATTTTTCACTTTCGCCAGGGCTTTCAAGCGGTTGTTACCGGGGATGAGGCGCAGAGCAGGGGTGTCGGTGACTCCAGGTTGGAGAAGATTAGAACGAATACCATAGGCAGTAAATTCAACGGCAATCGAACGAAAGACCGCCGCTAAAGCCGCCCTAGGTGCTGAAACCACCCGCGTAGCCTTTCCATGCGATCTCATTGTCTTCACTAGTTAAACCGATCACTCGCGCATCTTTGTCAAATAATCCTGCTTGGTGAAGTGCTTGAGTCCACGTTAATAAACTCGTCCCCATGCTACAAATTGTGTTAGCCATATCTTCTTGTTCAATTAATGACCGGCTGTACTGAGGCGATTGGAATAAAGTCAGTTACGGTAATTGTTCAGCGTGGTGCTCCAATTTCTCTTTTAAGATATCCGGGAGTATACCCAATGGCGTTGCGAACTCTTCAATGGCTGCATCGTACGTTTCTTCTAACGATTTTTCCGGGTCAATGGGTTTTAGATTACCGAAGGCGATAGAATGAAGCAGCAATTTAACCTTGCTTTTTGCCACCATGATCGATTGAAGCTCCCCAAGAACCTCAGCACGGCCCTCAGGACTCAAGGCATTCATGTTACAAGCCCGAAACTGAACGCCATACGACTTAATTCGCTAAACGCCTAATTAATTTTTTCCATCGCACCGGCGGTCTCGGTGCACAATAAATATATTCATTCCTCTAGCAGCTAATTGTTTGGCACCTTGCTAAGCCGAATCCGTCTTCTCGCCCCCTCACCATTCCTCCTTCGTCATCCCCGAGTTGGCGGACCGAGGTGCTTGGCATTCTTAAGAAAAGGGCGGATTACGTGAATATCATCGCCGAATTTTTGGCGGCACGACCAATTACCCAGCAGTTGCCTCACGGCAATTGTCTACGATTGATAAGAAACACACTCCTTCAAACGACGCAATCGAATGACTACGCGAGGCCATTCCATTAATTCCCTTCTGTCTACTAAAATCAGTGCATGAATCACACACTCTGCTACCAGCATTACCTTACATTTAACGTACTGCCCATTCCAATTAAATTGGTAGGTAAAAGGGAAAAAATCCTTTAATCGCTGACTCAAATTACTAAGGGCAAAATCCGGTAATACAAACATTTTAGGTGAGAAGCAGAGGTTTCTTACACATTTGCTATAAGCCTTATAAGCTGCTTCTTTTATGGCGCATAAAATAGCATCCGGATTTTCAGCCGCTAGTATGGTTTATTATTCTAAAGCAGAATAAACCCGATCTAAAAAGCGCTGATTAAGGAATTTTTCATGCGTTTCCGGCCCCTTAAAATCAACGATGTCATTTCCTAAATAGAAACCCATCGATTAAACAGCAACGGTTTTAACCTGGCTCGAAATTAAATTAACCGCATCTTCAATAGTTAGAATACTATCCGCTTGATCATCAGAAATTTCAATATTGAACTTGTCTTCAAAAGCTAAAACGATATCAATCAACCGTGCAGAATTAATTTGCAAATCCTCAAGAAAACGAGAAGCGTAGGTGGCTTGGGCCACGGCATCAGGGGCTTTACTGTAAGGGGTTATAATCGTTTTGATTTTATTAAATATCTTGACTTTATCCATATCTTAATCTCCTCGTTAATTTATTATTGCCAGCGTTTTAAAATCAAAAAGCATTGACATCACCAAAGCCAAAGCTGCCTTTGGCTAAAATATCGATTTTTTTTCTTGGGTTCGCTGAACAATTCGATCTTGAAATACTTCTCATTCAGGATGAATATCTTCACAATTTAAAGAACCGTGGATAAACCTTTATTGAGCTGCAACACCGATGCGACAGCTTCTAAGTCGCCAGCAGCACCTAGCGAATGCCCAATTAACGACTTTGTTGAATTAATCCACGGTAATTCGTTAAGTTCACACCCTAACGCATTAGCCCAATTTTTAAGTTCCATTTTATTAGCCATCGTGCCCGTTAAATGGCCATTCATAGCATCAATTTCTGAAGGAGAAGGTAGAGGTTATATACAACGCCGATTGAATACAGCATCGCCGATTGAATACAGCGCTGAACTCCAAGGGGATTAGGCGCCGTCATAGAAGCGCCTTACCGTTGACCGCCACAATTCACGCTGGCGCTTAAAATCTCGGTATAAATTCGAGCCCCGCGCTGCTCAGCACTTTCCAATGTTTCTAACATCAGTAATGCAGCGCCGGCTGATGGCACAAACCGCTGGCCGATGCGCTCATGAGACGAGAAGCTTTTTCTGACGCTCCGTTAAAACCTTTGGCCAACACACGCATGGCATCAAAACCTCGCCATATGTGGGGCGAAGTGCCTTCGACGCCGCCCGCGAGAAAACGGCAAGCTCTGCCGTTTTTTAAGGCATAAAAAGCACTGGCGATGGCTTCGGTTCCCGAACTGCAGGCACTTGATACCTCGGAAAGTTAGCCGCCCCGAAACCCAGCAATCCACTGGCTTTTGCACTGGAATCGCTTGCCATAATTTGCTCCACCATCGTGCTTCCTAACCGCCTCACCCGTCCGGCATCGACCCCGGGGACTAATTACCCTACCGATGGTATCCATACCGCCCAATTCCGGTTCCAATAATTGCACCCATCGTCCAATCAATGTGATCTTGATCATCGTTTTGGGAATATTCAAAGCCCGCATCACACCAGCAATCTACAGGAGCAACAGACACGTACATCACGCCGCTGTTCATACCAAGGTACTGTTCTTCACTAAAATAGCGAGAAGCTATGGTTTCAATCCCTTAAGAAGTGCCGGCCACTTGGGATAAAAAATTTAATTGTTGAAAGAACGAATGATAGCGGATACCAGAGGTGCCTTGCCGTAAAGCAGTAAAGCACTTTCAAAATGTTCTACAGAATTAGTGTTAGGCGCAATGATGCCTAACCTCGTAATCACAACACGATGATTCATAAGTTCTTCACTCCGATGCCACCAAGCTCAGCAATACCGACTAGCGTCCCATCTGCCTTATGGGTTTTGGCGTGGCTTTTTAATTTTTTTCGTCGCCATAAGGTTTCCTTTGCGCGGATAGTTATCATATCAGTCGGTTTGATTGGCGAGAAAAATTCAACATTTTCATCTGTAAATAAAGGCACTAAATTCATCACTTCGTTTCTCGCTATTTCTTTGGACAAGAGATACAAGCGGGATGCCACTAAATCCACTTGCGTCATTGATTCTAACAAAATTACTCCAAGCGTTAATGGGTTGCCAGGGAAATGCCCTTGGTAAAAAAATTCTGTCGGTTTAAAAGTATAAATACCTTCGATACAGTTTTCATCGACGGAAAGGATTTTATTGATAAACCAAAAAGGAGGCTTTTGTGGTATAGCCTCAACGAGTTCAGTCGCGCTATAGGGCTGTAAATTTAGGGCTGTAAATTTTCTGTAGGTGCTCTCATGGATTAAATCGTTCCCTCCATGCAGGTTAACCGCCGTCACACCGCCAATAGCATGTTGGGATTTCAATGGATAGTCGTTATAACGAATATTTAAAAACGAAGCCTCTTTAGCTTGATTAATTTGATATACGTGCTCACCATCGGCGAATACACTGCCATCGCCCAACACCATGGAAACTTCTTGTTGTTCCAGATGAGAATAACGTCGGATAGAAATTTCGTAACGGAACATCTTATTGTGCGGTCTAATTTGTCCAAAAAATCGACTTTTTTCACCAAAGCACGCCCCGATCCCACACCACCTCGTAAGGAGATATATAATCCCAATAATTACCAAATCGCATCGATCCCTAAGCAGCCTGGTTTTACGGGATCATGACGAAAATGACATTGGAAAAACCAATCATCTGTGGATATCCGTTTCGGGGATAATTTTGCCACAACTACCCGTGTGCTCCACGGAAAAAATGCGATCGACCATTAGCAGTGGCGGTGCAGGCAGCGCCCGAATACCTTCGGCGTGCAGGTCTTCAATCAGATGCCCTCACGTTAAGCCCGCTCTGACCACTCTCATTAATACTTGATCATTCGATTTAAATGAACCCCATCGTTCGGAAAAAACGCTGGTAGCGCTTGCTGCACCGCAATTGCCAAAGCAGTCTACATTGTAAAGATGTTTTTTGAGCGCAATACCAACTCGGGATGCAGCAGACCGTAACATCATTAAATTCGCTTGATGTCCAATAAAATAAATTTCATTTAAATTAACCGCATTTCGTTTGGATAAATAATTAATTTCGCTTACTGTTGTTTTAATTTCAAAATGCTGCACCCACGATGCTTGTTGTGAAAAATGCCCGCCTGTTGGCGAAGTTACCACCGGCCATTCTTTAGGACTTGAATCAACATGTAAGTCCATTAACCGCCACACGCTTTCATGCCGTTTTGACACAACCGCAGCGGCAGAGCCCCCCATCACCAAATAAAACGGCCGTATTGCGGTCAGTAAAATCAATAATACTGGTAAAGAAACGGGGGGATTAACTACAACGATATATTCCCGCAATATGGATTCGTCAAGGTGATTTAAATAATGCATTTGGCAGGAAGAATACGTTGTGTTTATATCGATGGCTATGCTTTGAATACCCGCTGCTACTGCAATAATGCTGGCGTTGGGGGTAAGGTGTATTGAAGAATACATTCACCGGCTACTACTAATTCTACTTGATATGTTTCAATTCCTACATGGCTTAAAGCGTGATGAACGGCTCGCGCTGCGCCATCGGCATAGGAGGTTTCTATCTGCTGAAAGGCGGGGGTGGTATTTTTATTGTAGGTTTCTCTAATGTAATTGAGCGGTAATGCAGTTTAACATCCATTCATTGCTGGTGTTGATATTGAGGGGTTCTAAAAAAGGAATTATCAACCATGTTGTCAGGGTGATAATGGCCAAGACCCTGTAAATATAACATGTTTTTCCTGTTTTATTATGAAAACACCCTCTTCCGCAAGCGAGAGAGGGGGACCGGACCGGTTATTCTGTTCCAAGAAAAGGAGGACAGGGGGTTATACAATTCCTCTTTGTCGCAACAAAGCTTCCACTTTCGGCTCTCGTCCTCGAAAAGCTTTAAATAAATTTAAAGGATCTTCTGAACCACCCGATTCTAAAATACACGCTGAGAATTGTCGCGCGCTATCTTGATCGAATATTCCGTTTTCTTCAAAGAGAGAAAAAGCATCGGCTGCCATTACCTCTGCCCATTTGTAGCTATAATAACCCGCCGCGTAGTCGCCTGCAAAAATATGTGAAAAGCTATGCTGAAAGCGATTAAAATCAGGAACGGGAATTACGCAAACAGTTTTTCGCACTTCATTAAGAGTCTCTTGAATCTGATTTTTTTGCGTCGCATCAAATTCCATATGTAATCGCATATCGAATAAGCCAAATTCCAACTGGCGCATCATTTGCAATCCCGCATGAAAATTTTTAGTTTCGTGCAAGCGTTGGAACAGCTTGTGCGGCATGGTTTCGTCCGTTTGATAGTGTTTGGCTATCATAAATAACGGCTCTTTTTGCCATGCCCAATTTTCCAAAAATTGACTGGCTAACTCTACGGCATCCCACGGAACACCATGAATTCCAGAAATTTCCGCGTAGTCAATTTTAGTCAACATATGCTGAAGAGCATGTCCAAATTCGTGAAACAAAGTGACAACATCGTCATGACTGAATAAAGCAGGTTGATTCGCAGTCGGAGGATTTAAATTACAAACCACAAAGGCGATGGGCAATTGTATTTTTCCATCGGATAAACAGCGCCTCGGACGGTGATCATCCATCCACGCGCCGCCACGTTTGTTTTCACGGGCATAAAGATCAAAGTAAAAATAGGCACGTAATTGGTCTTTATTATCATAAACAGCATAACAATACGTGCCCGAATGCCAAACGTCAACGGGACTTACGGGCCTAATGGTTATTTGGAAAAGCCGATTTACGATCTTAAACAGCCCTTGAATGACTTGTGGCTCTGGAAAATAAGGACGTAGGTCTTCTTGAGAAATAGAAAAATAATGCTGGCGGTATTTTTCGGCCGCGTAAGCCATATCCCAGGCTTCTAACTTTTCAATATTTAATTCTTTTTTTGAAAATTCGCTAAGCTCTTGGAATTCTTGTTTCGCTTTTGGCAAGGTTGCCTCTACGAGTTGATTTATGAAGGCAATCACTTGTTGCGGTGATTTTACCATTTTGGTCGCTAATGAATATTCAGCAAAATTAGTGAACCCTAAAAGGTTCGCCAGTTTTAAACGAGCATCCAGTATTTGCTCCATTAACGCGGTGTTGTCCCATTTCTTAGCGTTAGGACTTTGGTCGGAAGCGCGAGTGACAAATGCCGTATACATTTCTTCGCGTAATAAACGCGAATCAGCATGCGTTATGACGGCTAAATAAGAGGGAATTTCTAATGTAAATAACCATCCCTCTAAACCACGCTGTTCTGCTGTTTCACGAGCTGCGATAAGTGCATGATTAGGAATACCGCGTAATTTATTTTCATCCAAAATCTGCTTATCCCAACCTTTGGTTGCGTCTAATAAATTTTCTTCAAATTGATTTTGCAATTGTGATAGCGTTTTCGTTAGGTCCGCGTATTGTTCCTTTTTTTCGGATGATAATGTCACGCCGGTTAATTTAAAATCGCGTAGATCATTATCAATTACTTTTCGTTGTGGGTTGTTGAGCTTTTGATACTCCATACCATCAGCGATTGATTGAATAGCTTGATAGAGTCCTTGATGATGACTGAGCTTAGTAGAATAATCCGTTAGTTTAGGTAGACAGGCATGATAAATTTCGCGTAATCTCGGATTATTCACAACCGCGTTCAGGTGACTAATGGGCGCCCAATAACGATGCAGTCGATCATTAATGTCTTCTAAGGGTTGCATGAATGCCTCCCAGGTATAATCTCCTGATTTGACGAGCTGGTTGATTTCATCATAATTATCAGCTAATAACTGCTCTAAAGAAGACTCAATGTCGCTTTCGACGATAGAGCTAAATTTAGGCAAGTCACTTGTAAGGTCTGTTTTTGTCATCGCGACATTATAGCGGGTAAACTTTCATGTTAGAAGTAGCCTACATGAAAGCGAAGCAAAATATGGGAACAATGGAAAAATCCCTGTATTTCGCTTCGCTTCATACGGACTACTTTCTACTTTCGCGAGGAGTGCTTTCGGTGCGAATACAACGAATTTATTATCCAGACCAATTATCCGTAGGCTCAACCGTAACTTTAGATTCACGCAATTATCATTATTTGTTAAATGTATTACGTTTTAGAGAAGGAGATGAAATCATTTTATTTAACGGCGATGGAAATAATTATGCTGGGAGAATAACGCGAATACAAAAAAACAGCTTGAAATAACCATTGATTCAAAAGAAGCGGGCCAAACTAAGTCGCCTTTGTTTATTGAATTGGGCCAAGGAATATCCCGCAGTGAAAAAATGGATTACGCTATTCAAAAAGCGAATGGAACTCGGCGTCAATCGCATTGTACCGTTAATAACTGAGCGAACTAGTACAAAACCTAAAATGCAAAAGTTAGCACATTGGCAAGGCGTTATAATTAGCGGCTGTGAACAATCCGGCCGCTGTTGCATCCCTGAATTAATACAAGCTCAACTTTTAAACGATTGGCTATCCCAAAAACGCGAAGGACTTTCATTAGTATGTCATCCGAATGCCAAAAAATCCCTGGCTAATTTTAAAATTGCTTCACAACGCATCACTCTTTTAATCGGTCCTAAAGGCGGTTTAAGCAACGATGAGGTTCAACGGGCTATACTCCAATCGGGTTTTCAAGTTCTTTTTCTTGGTCCTCGTATTTTACGCACAGAAACCGCAACCGTTACGGCCTTAAGTTTGATACAAGTTTATTTTGGAGACCTACAAAGATTGTGACAACCACATATAAAATATTTTCGTAAATGGTTTGAACAATTAATGGATTTTCATATTGAAGGTATTCAGAAATACCGTCCGTGATACTAAATCGAATGAAATCGTTTTTTAATAAAGCGCTTTCTTTAGTTAGCTTCAGCTTTGAATAATCGATTTTACGACCGACAGAGTAGAGTATTGACGAAAGGAAAATGATCGTTCTTAATGACGTTATAGAATGAAAAATCTGTCATTTCAAATGACAAAAGAAGTTAATATTGTTTTACGGCTTGAATTAATTCGCTAATGGCCGGCTGTGCGTTGCCGTAAAGCATACGGGTGTGGTCCATGTAAAAAAGACTGTTTTCAACGCCGGAAAAACCGCGTCCTTGACCGCGCTTAATAACGATCATGTTTTTCGCACGCTCTACGTGCAAAACAGGCAGGCCATAAAGAGGGCTATCTTTTGATTGACTCGCTATCGGATTGACGATCTCATTAGCGCCAATGACCATCGCGACATCCATTGCGGCGAATTCTTCATTAATTTCATCCATCGTAAAAACGAAGTCATATGGCACGCCTGCCTCCGCCAATAAAACGTTCATATGGCCTGGCATACGAGCAGCAACGGGATGGATTGCAAATTTAACTTGAATCTGTCGTCCCATTAATAATTTGGCAAGTTCCCAAATTTTGTTTTACGCTTGTGCGACTGCCATTCCGTGACCCGGAACGATAATAATTTTTTGTGCATACGAGCATGACGCCGGCATCCGTAGCATTGATGGGTTTTAATGCTCCTTCAATTCCTTGAGTAGTAACAGGTCCATCATGGTGAGGAGTAAATAAAATGGCTCACCGATTGATTAATTGCTTTCGCCATATAATAAAGTTAATAACGTTCCGGAAGCGCCCACGATAATACCGGCGACCATCATAAGCTGATTCATCAATACAAAACCTTCAAAAGCCACAGCCAATCCTGTCATGGCGTTAAATAATGAAATGACTACGGGCATGTTTGCACCACCAATAGGAAGTGTTATGAAAATGCCATATAAAAATAAAAGGCCGAAATAAATTGCCAATAACGCTTGCTGTTCAGAATAAAAAAGGAGAACACCTAATAAACCGAGGATTATCAATCCGAAAATAGCCATGCTGATATTGTGCAAAGGTAATGTGATGGTTTTTCGAATAATGCCTTGTAATTTTGCAAAAGCGATTAAGCTGCCACTAAAGGAAATCATTCCAATCAAACCACCAATCAGCGCTAATGTTAAATTCAATAAATGGTGGCTCGAACTTAGCGTTTCACTCGAGGCGATAGCAGCCGCAGCACCGCCACCCATGCCGTTATAAAGCGCAATCATTTGCGGCATAGCTGTCATCGCTACTCTTTTACCAGAAACCAAGGCCAATATGGTGCCGATCACCATTGCACTTATTATTAAAATAAAATTGGTAAGGTCTAAATTATTTTTAATTAATAAAAAGGTAACTAACACAGCCAACAACATGCCAATGCCAGCACATATAATGCCGGGACGTGCCGTTTGCGGATGGCTCATTTTTTTAATCCTAATAAAAATAAAATCGCGGCGAGGAAATAGCTTAAATGAATGAAACCGATCACGAATTTTTATCCTTATCTTGACTGGTTTTAAACATCGCGAGCATTCGCAAAGTCACTACGTAACCACCCGCGGCATTGATAGTTGCAATCAAAACGGCAATAAAACCGATAACGCGTATTAACGGGGTTTGTGCAGAGGCTAATACAATCATTGCTCCAATCAACACAATGCCGTGAATAAAATTTGTTCCCGACATTAATGGCGTGTATAAAATGCTGGGAACACGGCCAATAATCTCATACCCCGCAAACGCAGTGAGCATAACAATGTAAAGTGCAGCTATTAATTCAAACATAATTTATCCTTTTTTAACCCGTCATTCTCCTTTATCCGTCATTCCCACCTTCGCGGAAAGGACATTGGAATTGGTTTTCGTCGCATAACGGGTAGTACCTTTAGCAATCGTGGTTTTATTTAAAATTTCATCCTGCCAATCAATCGCTATTTCATTCTTCTCATTCAACAACAATCCCAAAAAATGAATAAGGTTGCTACCGAAAAGCTGGCTAGCATCGCGAGCTAAACCGCTAGGCAAGTTGGTGGGCCCGATAATTTTCACGCCTTGATAATCTACAGACTTACTGGCTTCAGTCAGCTCGCAATTTCCTCCCATCGGAGCTGCCACATCGACAATGACTGAACCGCTTTGCATTTGGGCGACGGCAGCTTTAGAGATAATTAGCGGTGCTTTTTTCCAGGAACAGCAGCGGTAGTAATAATGACTTGAGCGCTTACGATGTGCTTTCTTAATTCGATTTGTTGTTGCTGTCGTTCTTCGGGGGTCAACTCTCTGACGTATCCACCGCTACCGCTGCCGCTAATCGATAATTTCACCATTTGTACGCCCAGCGCGACTCGACTTGTTCTTTCGCTTCCGGACGAACATCATACGCGGAAACGATGGCGCCCAAGCGTTTCGCCGTTGCAATCGCTTGCAAACCGGCGACACCTGCTCCAATGACCAGCACTTTAATAGGGCGAATCTTACTCGCTGCCGTGGTTAACATCGGAAAATAGTCACCTACCGTATTAGCAGCCACGAGAAGCGCTTTGTAACCCACGATAGACGCTTGCGAAGATAAAACATCCATGGTTTGAATGGCTTGAGCACGGGTGATTCGCGGCAATAATTCTAAAGCAAACGCAGTTATATTTGTTTTTCAAACGCCGTGATTCTTTTTTCATCCGCATACGGAGCCAACAAATCAATTGCCAAGGCATCCCGCGGCATTTTTTAATATCGGTAATGCTTGGCGGCGTTACGCGAAAAATGATCACCGCATCACAATAACATTCCGTTAAATTTTCGCAATGAAACATTACCGTAAGCCGAATCAGAAAAACCAACCCCTTCGCCATCGCTGGCTTGCAATCGTATTTCGATGTCTCGTTGTATTAATCGTGGTACCAAGGTTGGCATAATCGCTACGCGTTTTTCTTCTTCATTCCATTCACGAGTTACGGCAATAGTGATTGCCATTGCGATCCTCTCCTGGTTAAAATTCGTATCATACTGTTTAGTTTGCTCGAGGTCGAGGATTGAATTAATGGCTCATGGAGGAAGAATGTCTAACCAAACGTTAAAACGCAATTTTGCTTTTATCGATCTTTTTGGACTGCCACCCAAACTACGCCATACCGGTCAAATTGAAATCCGTGGCCCTTACTTGTGAAGCTTTCACCGTTCAGCAGTTTGAAGCGCTATTGGAAACGTGGGTTACTACATTGACGAGCTTAAATTCACGGGAGGCACACAAGCTTTATTGGATACAAAAACCGTCAAAGCCTCCACTGATCTGGCTCATAAATATAATGTCTATGTTAACACGGACGGTTTTATTGAACGAGTCGTTATTCAAAACCCCAACAATATCGATCGATATTTAGAAGAAACGAAAACGTTAGGATTTGATGTCGTGGAAGTTTCAAGCGGTATGTTTGAGCGCGCCGGGAATTTTAGTCTTGATTTTCACATCGATGATTGAATCAGAAGGAATCAGCGAAGGAATTGCTGACCCAAAGGACTGGTGGAAGGATGTGATTTCTACGTTAGTCGAAAAATTTGGACACGAAAAACTAATGTTTGAAGTGTCTCCAGAAGACGATGAAACGCGGTAAACTTTTAAATGATACCTCAAAGAGGTGAGCCGTGATATTAATCTCATGATGAACTCCAAAAATATTGTTGAATTTAATGCGTGGCGATTAAAACTTTGGGCTGATAAAAGTATTTGGAAACAGGAACGGGAGGAGGAGTGAACAGTAACTCTAATTTTGACTCTTACAGTTTTGTCGTCCCTGCGCAGGCGCCTAGAGCTCAACTTAAGGGGGCGAGGTAAAGAGGGAATATCAAGTAGTTGAAAAAATGTCTGTCGTTTCCGTGCGTAGGCTGCCTACCGACAGACAAAGAATCGAGGGCTTTCACGGCCGAAGCCACGGGAGTCCTGGCTAAAAGGCTAAGAAAAACACCGATGGTGCTTTTCTTAGCCTTTTAGCCAGGATCCTCCCGACTCGGCCGTGAAGGTTTTGTATGCTTCAATTAATACAGCAGATACCCCCGCGGGAGGACGACGGGTTTTTAAGTTTTTATTGAGAAGAGTTACTATCTCGGTGGGGACAGGTGAGGGGCTTTTTTTTGCAAAGATAGCGGTTTGATCAAAGTTGATTGGGCTTTCGGTACCCTGACAACCCACGGTTTTAATTTCTGGAGGGAAGGAGGTAGGCGATGCAAAGCGATGGTGGCTGGCTGGTGAGTGGAGTAATGACCTGATAAAACTTTGTACCAGCCGTTTTGGTGAATAATATGGAGATCATCCAAATAATGTTTTTTTTGAATGCAGCAGCTTCGGCTAGCGTACGCGAGGCAAATAATTGAATTGCATAATGGGGGCGTACGGTTTCGACGAGAGAAGTCCTGTGGAGGGAGGAGATGTGATGCTTTAATTAGAGACCGATGGAACTGAGGCGCGGACTACACTCTCTTAGAAGAACGGAAGTGCTTAACTGTGTGTGAAATGGTTGAAGGCGTGAATACCTTCACATTCACCGGCTTTTCAACATCAAATCGTATCGCTTTTCCTAGCCAGGTATTTGTTTGCGCTAAATCATGGGGGCATAAGGTTCCCGCTTGTTGTTTTAAAGTAATGATGTTGATGATGTAACTGTATCGATCCGTTGCCCATTGTTGCTGAGCTTGATACAAAGAAGTCACCGAACCCAATACGTCTACCATAGTTCGGGTTCCCACTACGTAGCCTGCCTGCGTAGCTTCCAGTTTGTTTTGCGCAGAAATGATTGCTTGACGGTCCGCTCTGATTTTACTAATCCCCGAATCAACCCCTAAATAAGCTTGGCGCGTTTGTCGTAGCACATCGCGATGAGTGAAATCAAGTTGGTCGCTGGCCGATAAATAATTATATTCTTCCTGTCGAGTAGAATGGGTCACAAAACCGCCTTGAAAAACCGGAAAATTTAAAGCAAGCCCAGCCGTGGCTGTTGTCATGGTCGTATCTGAAAGGGTGCCCACTAGAGGAGTACCCGTAAAACTTGGGGCGAGGCCCCTTTCTTGAACACCATAAGAAAAAGTCCCTATCAGGGTAGGATAACGCTGGGCTGCCGTCTGTTTAACGGTCTCGCGCTGGGCTAGCATGGTATACAATGCGGATTGAATAGCAAAACTTTGTCGCTCTGCAACGGCCGTCCAGGCATTGATGTTTCGAGGATGGGGTATCACTAGCGGAATCGATTTTTTCAGGCTAGCCAACGAGCGGTATTCCTGACCTGTAATCGCCCGTAGGTTTTCAAGCTGGTTATCTAAATTATTTCGATCTTGAATTTCCTGTGCTATCGCTTGGTCATAGCTCGCTTGAGCGTCGTAAACGCTGGTAATTGCAATTAAGCCAACTTTAAATTTCTCTTGTGCTGTCACCAATTGATGATAAAACGATTCCTTTTGTGCCAAAGTGAATTGCAATTGGTCGTAGGCATCTAAAACATCAAAGTAGGCCTTAGCCGTTCGAAACATTAAATCTTGGGTAGCTTCAATGTAAGTTGCCGTAGCCGCTTTCACTGAAAAACTAGCGCTACTTATTGCCTTCCAGGTAGCGTAATTAAAAATTGGTTGAGTGACCGTGACTTGGTAATTATGTTGATTAAAGTAACCACTAACGCTGGATGGTCCCCTTTCAATCCGTTGATAGGTGCGATTCAGGCCGGCTATTATATTTACGAAAGTAAATAGACCCGATCCCGGCCTTCCGGTACCTGACATAGCGATAGGAAGGTTTTGTCTTGCCGACAACCAGTCCGCGTGTGCTTTTTGAAAAGTGGGATCACTCGCGAGGGCTTGATAATAAACTTGAACCAAATCTTCAGCATAAAGGAAGGGGGCAGCTACTAATGAAAAGAGGATAAGAACAAAAACGAGGAATTTTTTTTTCATAAACCAGCCTAATAATTCTTTAACCCTACCGCCTATTTTTCAGATTATCCTATAAATTACGCTTGCTTAGCAAACCTTACCATATAAAATCAAGATATAATCAAATTTTGGTCAATTTCTGTAGGCCAGAAGAATGCCAAGAAAAATAAAAAAGCCGACCCAATGATTATTCCGAAAACCAGCAAAACAATCCTGTGGCTTCCGGTAACGGATTAAAAACTGCTGATAACACATTAACCCTAACGCTACTAACCATCCCAAATAAAACCAATAATTAAACCGCAAATACCAACCTAAGAATCCAAATGTCAGGAGCACGATGCTTTGAAGTAATCCGATCATAAGGCGATCATAACGACCAAACAAAATAGCCGTCGATTTTATGCCTACTTTGATGTCGTCTTCGCGATCAACCATTGCATATTGCGTATCATACACGATAGGCCATAGCACCGCTGTAAAAAATAATAACCAAGCCACGGCTGGAACGTGCCCCACCGTCGCGGCAAACGCCATTGGGATACTCCATGAAAACGCAACGCCTAACCATAATTGAGGTAAATGAGTGAATCGTTTTAAAAATGGGTAAACAAGCATCAATAAAGTGCCAATAACGGAAAGTTCCACGGTCAAACGGTTTAATAACAACACTAATGTGAAGGCAATTAAACTCAAAACGGCAAAGAGAAGCATCGCTTCAGTAACGCTCACCGATCCGCTCGCAAGCGGGCGCATTTGAGTGCGCTGAACATGTTTATCCAGATGACGATCAGCAAAATCATTCACAATACAGCCCGCGGCGCGCATAACCACACTACCGGCAATAAAAATCACGGCTATTTTAAAAGAAGGGGCCCCTTTGGCCGCAATCCAAACAGCCCACAAAGTCGGCCACAATAGCAAAAAAATACCAATCGGCTTATCAAAGCGCATTAACCGTAAATAATGAGGCATTTGTTGGCGAAGATTAATCATTCGACACAGAACTCTCTAAAAATAGCGCGGGGAAAAAATTCGCTCACCAACAAGAGATCTCTTTCGAAATAAAACAAAGAACGTCGAGCCCAAATACAACCTCGATTCGCAATCTCTTTAACATAAAAATAATAAGGGTGATCGGCGGTAATTTGCCTAAACTCCAAATCGCCGCGAGTAAATTTGGCATTTGCAAATAATATATTGCCTAAAGAGCGCTTGCCAATATGGTTAAGTGGGGAGCCCTCTCTTTCCAGGATTTTCTTTGGGATTACTACACGGCCCGCAACCCATAAGGTTTCGAAATATCGCCATTCAATTTCACGGATCAAGGCTAATTCTGGTTGAGAAATATCCAGGAGTTGAGCCTCTTCGTCAGCCGGTGCATCTAAAACTTCGCGAAGCAGATGGTATTGAATTTGTCCATCAGTTGTCTTGCGCAAACGCTGCGTCAGAGAGCTCGGATGTGTCAACCAGCTCCGCTCATTAACTGTCCACAAACTGGAATGGATTTCATTTTGTTGGCCCAAAAAAAGTTGCTTCTTCATGCTCCACGACAGTAGAAGATGTAGAAACGACAGTCAAGTTACTTAGTTACAAAGCACGCCCCAGGCCAGCTAGCGTGTCACAATGACCTGGGCACCGACGTTCAAGAAATTCTTATTCAAGCATTTAGCATCATTATGAAAGAGACGAATGCAACCGTGGCTCGCATGGTAACCGGGCAAAGTTGAGCCATGAAGCACATAACCGCGAAAATAAAACATGCAATACGGGATCGGTGCCCTCCTTCGTTTTCAACAAGGCATTTGTTAGAAACGCATTCGGGGCCTCCTAATCGGACAATTCTAAAGTTCCCTACCACCTGTTGCATTCCCGTCCCATGTCAGGACACCGTTCTTACCATCCCGAAACACAGGCCCCCAATGGACTAATTGCCCTTTCTCATCGTAGGCAGTAAAAGCATGAAGCCCTAAATTGACGACCAACACTTTTTGATGAGTAGGATGGATATTTGGAGGAAAAGGAGACAAATCTAAATATTCCACTTCCGTAAGTTCCGTTGATACGACGATCTAATGGCGGTTGCTGAGCGCCATATTAGTCCTATTCAAGCGTTTGACAATCTCCCGCCCCCGATATTTATTAGGGAATAATTTTGTCCAGGTATTGCCGGCTTCACCGCGATGCAGGCAAATTCAGAGTAAGCGCAAAGATACGCCCCGTAATAACGACTTTCTTCGTAATTGACATCGAGGTGATGGGGGGGTTGTCCGTAAGCCGCAAAAATAGTTACCGCAAGCAGAACAAGCATGGAAATAGATATTAACCATTTGATTTTCCTAAATTTTAGTCCTCATATCATTGTTTTACATCTGCTATTGTTTACCTAATTCAAAGTGTAGTAGGATTGCCTCATACTTACTTCCTTAAGGTTTTTTGGATATACTATATCCACGCATTTTATTGTTAAAAGATGGAAAAAAGGGGGCGGAGTGTTATGTCAATTTTTTCCGAGACAATGAAAAAATCGATTAGTATTTACCGCCAAATGTTGCGAAAATATTTACCGCAAGCGGAACGGACTAAAAAACTGAATCAATTAAAACTGAAAAATCGACACCTTTATGATAGTGAAGTTGAATTGTATCGTCTCGGGTATATGATTGTAACTGATATCAAAGAAAATCTGGATAATACCAATGTCAGTTATTATTCTTATTCAGGTGTTAGGAACTTTGCCAATCATTTCGAAAATTTTTTAGAAAATTACGAAATTGAGAACAGCGATCGAGTTATTCACCAGTCGCAAAAAGTGGCTCGCGCTTTGGTGGAAGCGATTCAATTATTAACCATTCCGCGCAATCAACTAACTGAAAAAATTAAAGAAAAGTTAGTGTGCTGCACCACTCTGATTGCAAGTTTCGGATCAGAAGAACAGCGTGAATTATATAAAGCAACGTTGCAAAATACAATTCACAAACAACAAGAACAAAATGCGGCTTTTTATCGTTTAATCTTGCATAATTTTCAAAAGGAAATGTAGGAAGTGAGTACATAATAACACGAACGGCGATAGGTCATTATGGACACGAATTTTGCTGATCATCCTTTTGTAAAATTTGTAGACCAATTAACCACGCAGCCGGCTGTGCAAATAGCCCTTCATCGGTTACGCTCACCGAATGGAGCTAATATAAACATTATTTTATACGCTATTTGGTGCGGCCACAACCAACGCGGCCGATTTCTTCGGCAAGATTTAAAAAAATTACTTCCGGCTGTCCATTCATGGCACGAATCCGTCTCTTTAGCGCTTCAACGGTCCGCTAATATAATCGATCAAAGTAATTTTAAACCTATCAAGAAATTGAAAATTCCCATTGACGTTGAGTTGAAAATAACAAACCAAATTGAGCAACGCCTCATTGCGGAAACTTTGGTAAAATTTAATTCTTACAAACGAAATCCTGCCCAACAGCTGAGCGACGCCTGTCATAATATTACGGGCTATTGCAATTTTTTACGCTTTCGAATTGATGAGCAAGATCGAAAAGCCATCGACATTTTATTATTACAAGCCGCCTTTCCTAATCTCATTGCCGCTGAAATTGCTGAAGCTTGTGAAAACTCACTCACCCACTCAACAACTCCTCCCGGTTATGCTCAGTTAAAATTGAATGAATTTTAAAGAGATCTCTATCGCGAGTGCTGGGGGTTTTCTTAAATTCTTAAGAAAAAATTAAATTACAAAAATTATATAAAATTATTTAAACCCCTCCTAAAATAAGCGGCTTGTAAAACAAGTCTCAACCAAGGCCTGTTGACAATTCGTTATACTGAATCAGAAACGTCAATAGACCTATGCTCCATAGCAGTCAATCATACCTACATTACTGAAAGACGGATAGCACACCCTTTGCATTACAAGCTTATCGCGAAGTTTTAATAGGGGATAGGGCCTCTGTTTCCAAACGTATTCATTTGCTTACTGAACGACACAGCCACTTCCTTGCCTTGGCAAAGCCATATAAGATAGCGAAAATAAAACAACAACTGCTCGATGAAATTTTATTACTGGAACTTCCGCCAATCAATTACAGCATCCGCATTAAGGAGCGTTACGACAAACAATCGTTAATAACGTTTGCAAAAAATAATGCTTTAGCTAAAGATGCTATTTATTATTCCTATTTTCACAATCGTAAAAAATGGTATGTGCTTCTTTATAACTATTACCACTCCAAAATGGATACCCACGATGCCAACCTTAAACTGTTGAAAAAAAATTAAAACTGAGCACATCGGAATCATCAACTTTTCTTTTATTCAATCCAAAATCAAGTCCAGAAAAAACCCAATAACTACTATTTTCTGAAAGGAAGTGAGTTAAGGTTTCCCCCGCAAGCGGAAATGAAACTACAACACTAACTCAGTGAACAACATAAATTTCTAGGTTATGCTCAATGGAAAGGATTCCGGGAATACGCTTGATTTGACTAATTTTTTGGCTTTTATTCGCTATACTGTTGCTCTCAGACTGTTCTAAAAATCAGCCAGTTCTCCTTCAAGGGTACGTAGAAGACCAATTTATTTACCTCTCCTCCAGCATCTCTGGACTCCTCAAATCGCTACTCGTTTATCGGGGTGATTCGGCGAAAGAAGATCAAACATTGTTTATCCTCGACCCCGAGCCCCAGCAATCAGAATTATAGAAAACAAAAGCGAAGTTGACGCAGGAAAAAGAAAACCTCAAAAATCTCGTGAAGGGTCAACGGCAAACTATTTTAAATCGTATCGTCGCCGAACGCGAACAAACCATTGCCGATATGATTTACGCCCATACCCGTTTTCAACACCTTTACCAAGTCAGAGCCATCTCAAAAGATGAGCTCGATAAAGTGACAGCCGACTATAAACCGAAAAAACAAATTGTCAATCAAACAGAGACGAATCTAGCAGAAGTCAAACTTGGCGAACGCAAACATCTTATTTTGGCACAACAAGCCGTGGTCGATGCAGCTCAGGCCAATGTAGCCAAAAATTGGTCTGGCAATTAGACCAAAAAATTGTCGTGGACCAAAAAGCGAGAACATTTTTGACACCCTAAGGGGGGCGAATATGTCCCTGCTGGCCAACCGGTGACGGCTTGACTCACACCCAATAATATTAAATTGATTTTTTATATTCCCAAACCATTACTCAGTCGATTGAAATTAGGTACCGTCGTTAAATTTAAATGCGATAGTTGCACAATGCAACGCACGAAAGTCGCTTATATTTCTCCTGAAGCTGAATATATGCCACCTATCATATACAGCCAAAAATACAGAGCGAAATTAGTTTACTGGGTGGAATACAGCATTTCCGAAAAAACACCCTAAAATTCCATGCCAGTCAGCCCGTGGATGTTTATCTGCACGAGGAGTCATTGAGTAACTCCCATGCCTGAATCTACTTATGTTATCGATGTAAAAAATCTTAATGAAAGTTTCAATGGAGTTCAGGCTGTCGTTAATGCGTCTTTACAAGTAAAAATGGCGAAATCTACGGTTTTTATGGCCCTAACGGCAGTGGCAAAACCACCACTATTCGGATGTTATGCGGCTTAATTAGTACCCGATTCGGGCTCAGGTCAATGCTTGGGTTATGATGTTATTACTCAATCTTTAGAAATAAAACGGCAATTCGACTACATAACTTAACGTTTTAGTTTATACAAGGATTTAATCGTCGCGGAAAACTTTGATTTTATCGCGTGATTATATGGCATGAAAAATTGCAAGGCATTAATGCAATAAAGTATTGAAAAATTAGGCTTAATAGAAAGAAGTCAACAATTAGCAGGAACTTTATCGGGGAGCTGGAAACAACGGCTTGCTCTCTGCTACATTAATTCATCGGCCCAAATTGCTATTGCTCGACGAACCAACGGCAGGCATTGACCCGAAAGCCCAACGTGAATTTTGGGATCAAATTCATCTTTTAGCTAGGAAGGGAATTACCACCCCTGTTAGTACTCATTATATTGACGAGGCGGAGCGTTGCACTAATCTCGCTTATATCGCCGTACGGGCACATCCTCGCGCAAGGAACCGAACAATCCATCACTGAGGACTCGCGTCTAACGACTTAAAAAGTTTCCGGTAGCCATTTAATTGAATTAACGGAAAAATTAAAAATTGTCCGACGTGGAACTTGTCGCCGCTTTCGGCAACACTGTACACGCCAGTGGTAGAGAAGCTCACCGTTTAGAAAAAAATATTGCGCCATTTCAAACTCCCGCTTATCGTTGGGAAAAAATCTTTCCCGCCTTGGGGGATGTTTTTATCGCACTCGTCGGTAAAAAGGAGCCCGTGGGTGAAATATAACTATTTTTCGTGGCATCGCTGTGTAGCCGTCGCCTTTAAAGAATTCGTACAAATGCGGCACGATCGGTTAACTTTTGCGATGATCATTGGGCTTCCTTTAATTCAATTAATTTTATTCGGCTTTGCTATTAACACGAATCCGAAATACTTACCCATCGCCTTAGTTTCATCTGATCACAGCGATTTCACTCGAACCTTTATTCTAGGCGTGGGAAATACCGAATATTTTCGCATTACCGCTCAAGCTAAATTCTTAAAAGAAGCCGACACCTTGCCAGCCAAAGGCGATGTATTATTCATCATTAATATCCCTCCGGATTTTACACGAAATTTAATCCGCGGTTTGCGTCCTTAGATATTAATTAAAGTGGACGCAAGCGATCCGGTGGCAGCCGTCAATGCACTTGCAGCTATACCAACGTTAGAAATACTATTTTTAACCCTTTATTTAAAGGAAATATCAATGATTTGCGCTCGCAAGCAGAACCCCTCAATATAGTTTTACATAGTAAATACAATCCCGAAAATATCACCCAATATAATATTGTTCTAGGGCTTTGGGGCGTCGTTCTGACCATGACAATGGTACTTAATTACCAGTTTAGCGATGACTCGCGAACGAGAACGGGGAACGGTAGGCCACACCGGTTCGGCGATTTGGAAGTGATGATCGGAAAAATCACCCCGTATATTATCGTCGGTTACCTTCAAGTTTCTATAATCTTAGTGAGGTCACGTTATTTATTTGACGTGCCTATTGAAGAGAGTATTGCTTTATTGCTCATCAGGGCACTACCTTTTATTGCCGCCAATTTATCCGTGAAACTAACTTTTTCAAGCATCGCTAAAAATCAATTGCAAGCCGTGCAGTCAACATTTTTCTTCTTTTTAAGTTCGATTTTACTCTTTGGTTTCATGTTCACCTTTGCTGGGATGCTACAATGGGCTCGATGGTTAGGAGAAGTATTGCCCTTGACGCATTTTTTGCGAATCACCTGGGGAATTTTATTAAAGGGAAATTCATGGTATGAAATCCTTCCTGACTTTTGGCCCATTTTTCTTTTCGCCACTATTGCGTTGCTGATCGGCCTTAAGCGATATTGACAAACGCTGAATTAGGACTCCTGTTTGAGTTTAAAATTACCCATCTAATTATGAGGAATTCACATGAACCCGTTATTACGCCATCGAAAAATTTTAATTTCTACCCTCGTCATCCTTACCGTAAGCTTCACTGCTTATGCTCGTAAACCCGCGCCGCCGCCTCCATTTTCAGTGCTGCAGGTAACGACGCCTCTCACTCACGCTCGTCAAAAAGCCTTAGCGGCAACCTTGAAAAGTCGGGGGGCGTTCAAATGATCCAACAAGGCTTGCGGTTACAGCTTATTCTATCCGTAAACCGCTTTTTCGTGGCACAAACGACAACTGTTAAAGAGAAACACATAGAAACTCTGCGTTTAATCGCTTTGTATTTGCATAATTACAAACGAACGCATATCGTTCATTACCCCATAAAGGTCTACGCTTTCACCGGCACGGTTCATTCGCGTCGTTACCGCGATTATGAAAGCAAACAATACGCCGAAGTCATCGGGTCTTTTTAAGGAATGCTTGCAACCGGCGAGTAATGATTTAAATGAATTGAGTTAAAAATCTCGACCGCAAGCGACCGAGATTTCTTTCTTTAAACTGATGCGATATGTTACGTTAAGAAGTTCAACAGAGAGGCCTCATGTTAGAGGTTGGGTTAGATAAAAAAACTGAAATCCGTTTGGAACGCTTTTCTTTTGTGAGGAGACGGAGCGTACATGGAGCTATTATGCTAAGAAAGCAATTTATCGCTGATTTATTTGCCTTTTTCTACTCACTCCCTCAACGCCATTTGCAACACGTTTCCGGATTGTTTGGTATCTCGTGTTAAATTTTTGGGGTGGCTGTAATAATAAATATTCGCCCTTCCTGAAGCAAAGGCGCGCAAGGTATTAAGCGGCATCACGTAAGCAGAAGCATTGTTTTGTGTTTGCACTTGGATATGATTGGCTCGCAAATATTGCGCCCCCAAAATGGCGTTACCGGCTAAACGGGCATAAAGCGTTTTAGCCACATCCGTTGCCTTGGCTATCTATCGATGAGGTACTGCTATCGAGCCAGCCCAAGCTAATGTAATTCTGATCCTGCTGCAGAATGTGATTCACTTTCATTTTGCCTTTTGATTGAATGTTTCCCCAACCCAAGGAGAGAATCGACAATCTAGAGCTTTGCAATCGGTCAGCTCTCACGTTAGTAGGGCCATTAACCACTAAGCGCCTCAACGTTGGCATTGTTACCGTAACCACGGGTCGTTTTTGAATAGGAGGCATCCAAGGCGCCTGAACATACAGCGTATGATGAATAATGCGAGCTCGCAAAGGTTCCAAATGATAAGAGGTTACCGTTACTTTAATTCGCCTTCCTTTTTTTAAGAACGAGGTTAAAATAGCCTTCCGCATTAACGCAACTCACCGATACGTTTTTGGGTGGATATTCCGACCCACCTGCACCAGCGAGCGACACGAATAAGAAAGGAAGAGTAAGGGCGAATCAATGAAGACGACTCATTAAATATCTCCTAGCCTAAGTGTGCTTTTTTATTGGGGCAAATATGTTTTATTATGGAACATTTGTGCAACATATACCAGGTATTTTGACTAACCCCCGGGAGAAATTTCTCTATACCAAAAAGGCCTCTGTCAAAACAGCCGATAATTGCTGTAAAGCCTGACCAGGGTGGCTAATGGCGTTTTTTTCCTGTGGGTTTAGTTCGGCGGCGCTGCGCTAGTAGGAAGGCACATAAAAAATAGGGTCGTAACCAAACCCATTTTTGCCTCGCGGCTAACACGCAATCTCCCCCTCCCAAACGCCATGCCAGACAAGTGGCGCGGGATCATTTTCGTTTTCCATTAACGCAATAACACAATGAAAAGACGCGCTACGATCCGAGGCATCCGCCGCTTCCAATGCTTCCAGTACTTTTTGAATCCGCTCAGCATCGGTTGTGTTTTTGCCGGCGTATAGCGATAAAAAACACCTGGCGCGGAATTTAAAGCCGCGACCGTTAAACCCGAATCATCCGCCAAAGCCGGAAGCCCCGTTTGTTTTGCTGCATGACGCGCTTTAATAATGGCATTTTCAATAAACGTCGAGCCCATTTCTTCAATATCAGGAACTGAAAACTCCGCTTGAGGAATAAATTTTATTTTCAAATCCCGCAATAATTCTTGTATTTCGGCAAGCTTGTTATGGTTTTGACTGGCTAAAACAATTTCTAGCATCTTAACACTTTACAAGATAAGCTTTGGCCAAACAAGCTATAAAGCAAGCGAAGATTTTGGCGGTGAAGAATAGTAATAAAATAGGGGGTTTTGTTGATTAATCTGGGCACGCCGGATGAACCATCCGTGCCCGCGGTGCGCCGGTATTTGAGGCAGTTTTTATCAGACCCGAAAGTCATCGACGTTCCTTCTCTAGCGCGCTGGATCATCGTTCATTTGTATATTTTACCCTTTCGCCTAAAAGGTTCGGGTAAACTGTACCAAAAAATTTGGATGCCGGAGGGTTCTCCGTTATTGGTTTATAGCGCAATGCTTCGTGAGCGCGTGGAAGAAGCGTTAGGCGATGATTTTTTTGTGGCTCTTGGCATGCCGTTATGGCAAACCCTCGATTGAGACAGCGCTTAAAAATTGCAAGAAGAGCAATGTCACCAGCTAATTGTATTACTATTATTTCCACAATACTCCACTTCAACAACAGAGTCAGCTTTAGAAGAAGTTCGCGCAAAAAATTCATTTAAAGAAATGACGGTAATCGATCGTTTTTGAAGAACCTCATTATATCGACAGCATGACCACTTTAATTCATGAAAATTTAAATGAATTTCAACCGGATTATTTTTTATTTAGTTATCATGGTTTACCCGAACGGTATTTAATAAAAAGCGGCTGTCAATTAGCTATTTGTAATCGCAAAAATAATTGTTTTCCTATTTCTAACTCCAATAAAAATTGCTATCGCACTCAATGTTTTGAAACCTCCCGCTTAATTGCTCAAAAATTAAATTTAACGGATCAACAATGCGGAGTTGCTTTTCAATCGCGTTTAGGTCATGTAAAATAGATTGAACCTTATACGAATAAATATTTAATTGAATTATCCAAAAAGGGAATTAAAAAATTAATGGTGGTTTGCCCTTCTTTTACGGTCAATTGTTTGGAAACATTAGAAGAAATTGGTATTCGCACTCGATCGCAATGGCAGCAATTAGGCGCTGAAACATTAAAAGTAATTCCTTCATTAAATGCCCATCCCCAATGGGTAACCGCTATTGCAAAAATAGCGAAAAAATCACTTTATTTATTTATTTTAAAACATATCTGCACTTACACTTTAAAGAAAATATTAATTTTCATATTTTTTAGGCTTCAAGTTTTACAATAGAAGAAACACCATTGGAGAGGTTGGTCATGAGGTATGGCACCAGACGCGTCAATAAGGGAGGAACGAGACTTAAAACGATATATGATGATACTTTCAGTTGCTTCCCTATTTTAACTGCACATATTAAAAAAACACCTTGAATCGTTAATTTCTGCTGCCAATCACATTTTTAACCGCAATGAACAGCTAAAAAAACATTAGTATGAAACTTTGGTATATATAAAAAGTGCTGGAAGAACGGCCGAAATTCAACATTGATCTTAAGCAAGCGCGAAAGCTGGTTCGTGACTTAATCAATGAGCTTAGGTTCTTCTGGATCAACTGACAATGATAACGACAGTATCGCAATTGTATAAAGGTTTTTTAAACAAACTTTTTGAGGCAATAGAAATCGCCATTCCTGATTATAAGAGAAGCCGAATTCTAGTCATCCAACAAGCCGGTGACATTATCAAATGCGAGTACTATGAACGCGGGACGTCACGTTCCTTAAGGTCAAACTTAGAAAACGCATTGACAGAATATCGATTTGCCGAAACCACTTACGAATCAGCAATGAAAAAAGATTTTCCATTTGCCCATTACCGCGGAAAGCTAGGGCTTTGCAATGTCGCGACCTGTTTTTCCGCAATGTTTGATGCAAATAACAAAACCACTTCTTCCTGCAAAATTTATTATCGGCATTCTTCTTTCCCGCCCATGGATTTATCCGTTATACATGCAAGAACGAAAAGAACTCAAAAACGCAAAGCAATCGTATTTGAAGAAAAAATGACATGGAAGAAGGTGGGAAAGCGATCGTGAATTGGCAGAATCGTGTCTTCAAGACACAACAGTGTCGTGAGGGAATAAAACTAATCACCACCCGTAATATGAAAATGCTGCGCGATTTAATGCAAAAAAATCGAACTGAATTAGAGTTATTGTCTGCTGAACGTCCGCCACTTATCTACACTAATATCAGCTTATTAACAGTTAAGTAATGGACAGATAAAGATTTTCAAGAGGAGCAATATCACGAACTATTTTAGTGGCTGAACGACTATGTAACCAAGGGAACAGAGAGAATGAAGACAAATTTGTTCACATTATGTTTAATTTTGGCGTAACTCTACAAGCAAAATGGCAACGGCGAAAATCATGGTGGCGTCCTTCATTACCAAAAGAACAGGTTTTTAAAAACGATCGCACGTTTTTTAAATTTAATCATTTTGTGATTGAGCGCTTACAGCAGGCAATAGCGTCTAAGAAAACTTTTTCATTCTCTAAAACCCAAATGTTACCTCACTTATGGGAGTTCAATGAAATTGCCTCCTCATGGAATAAGTACGAAAAAACTTTAGACTATTTAGCTAAAGCTTATAATATAGCCTGTAATAACTATGAAAAAGATCCTTCCAAAGAAAATATAGAATACCTTCAGGAATCTGAAGAAAAGCTTTCGCAAAGAAAGAAAAACCTTTGGAAAGTGCTGGACACCCATATCGCCTTCTATCAAAAAGACTTTAAGCAATTAATAGCTAACCGTTCAAATATCTCTAACGACGATTCCGAATTACAAGTAATTCTGAAAGACTGGAAAATGTTTAATAGCCTTTATTTACACGGCGCATGGCATGATGCCAGTTTTTACATTCAAACCGGTATTGACGATCTAACCCGGGTGGTTGCTAGCGAACTCAGTATTAATTGCAAAAGCGCGGATGATCGCACGGCCGGATTTTACCGTTGTTTTGAAGAAACCGAAGAAGATAAAGATGCATCCTCTCCTCATTTGCGCAATGACACGGACGGTGGATCAATGAGCTTCACCGGATAGGCTAAAATTAAAAAAGCCAAAGCCATAGCGAAAACGGAAAAGAAAATAGCCGAGGCATTTTCTACCCATAAACTAAAAAAATCGCTTGTCGCGAAATCTAAAATTTCAACCAGCCATTCACTAATTTCAAGTTCTTCCTTTTGGAAATTAAAGGCACCCGACACTTCCTCATTTTTAACAACAAACCTACCACATTCGTTGAGCGGATAATTTCAAGGATCTTTTCCCGATCAGAACCAGAAAGTAGCCTGTATGAAGCGCAGTGAAATACGGGGATGATAGACGAGATCATTATTTTCCCGTATTCTGCTTTGGTCTATACGTATATGGCCCCAGGGTTGTTGTCAACAATCAGTTTTGACGAAAAGAACGTATATGCGGCTTCACCGAGCCACCGCATGAATTAGCCTCATCAACCTCAGGTTTTACCTTAACGTCCTTAACATCACATTGCCGCGTTTACTAATCCGCGACAAGACCTCCTTATTCTCACTCGCGTGTTGTGGAGGAACTAACCCAATAAACACCAACAACTTGCCAGAAACAGATGAAATTGATGAATGTCCCTCCCCGTTCGCATAAACCGGCAGCGCCGTTAAATCCCCCCGGCTGCGCTGTACCCGTTGACAATCCTCATTGGTTTTTACCACGGCTTT
>NZ_CAJRAM010000002.1 GCF_907164965.1 Coxiella endosymbiont of Ornithodoros maritimus | reverse complement strand
TTGCTTCAATTAAAACAAACCTTTCCATTAATTCCGCCTGCTCAGAAGATAAATTCATCGCTTTCCTTCGTGTACGGAGCCAGCCTGTGCTGGGATGAATGGGCTTTAAGTTTATTTTAAGATAAGGAAATCCTCACTGAAATGTAGTATAATAGCTTCCAAGTGAGTCTCCTAATTAGGCGTATTTATGTCGAAAATACAAAACGCAGCCAATCCTCAAGAATTTAAGTTATACCACCAGCTTTGCGATCTGAAGAAAAAAGAAAAACGAACTTATGAGGCGTTAGCTGCTTTGGTTGTTTATATTGATGGCAAAGAGCACGAATGGAAGACCGACGATTTTAATAAGTTCAAAAGAACAGTATTAGCTAGTGCCGGCGATTTAACCCGTCTACGAGAAGGTGAAGGCCGCCGCTGGTGAACCTAAATTTAACGTTAAACGTTACGAACGGGTTATCCTTTGCGCTTCCGACGCTACCTACCACGACATGGCCATTCAAGCCGCCAACAAAGATTTAACCGACGAAGCCATGGGCGCGAACTCATCGCAGCCATTTCCCGCGACTGCCGACGAACCAGCCGCGAATTAAAAGAAATCATCATTGAATGGCGAAAAATTCAAACACTTTCCAATAGTGCTCAAAAACTATGGCAAGCGGCCGTTGAGCCGGTGTTTAATGAAGCGCAATGAGAGAATTGACCTTCTTTCTCTAGGGGTAAAGGGGAAGAACGTAGAACCCGCAGGGTTCAAATCAGAATCCTCGTTGCTACTCTTAAAAGACCGTGTTTCACCAAACCTTCTGGTGCTGACGCTAGAGCTTTAACCGTTCTTTTATATCGTGAGTGGACGTCTTTGTTTTTTTGGGGTAGATGAGCCCCAATTGTTTAGCAAGCCAGCGAACGATGAAAGCAATATTATTGTAAATCTTTCTTCCAAAATTATACCGCCAATTTTTTTTAAAATTGCTTTTAAGTTTTGGCAAGCGTCGTAAGTCTTCTTTTGCATTTTTTTCAAAGTGTTATATCAAGTATCAAAATTGGTGGGCGATAAAAGGGTCTTGTTTTTGAGTTCTAATAACTCATTATGTAGATTTTTAATGTAGATTTTTAAGCGTATTAAAAGCACTGCACGCAGCACATTGCACGGGGAAATTAATATTTTTTTGAGTTTATTTTAATAACATTCCCAAATTTTTCGAATTTTTCCTTATTTAGATCTGTTTCCTTAACTGGTGTTATTCTAAACATTCCTTGGCTAGTTAGGTTTGCTGCAGAAACTTTCTGTTCTGCTTGAGAGTGACTTTGGTGGACAAGTTTACTTTCGAGCTGTTTATCACTTTATGGAACATGTAACGAGGACACGGCCTCTTTTGTAGTGTTTAACGCTGTGTGCGTTACCTCATAGGGTGAACGAGGTTTTTCTTTTTTCTCGATAATAAGGAAATAGGTTGGAAAGAAAATTGCGGATTTTACGTGCAAATTCGACAACCTAGTTACGTAATTTTATACCGAAAGTATTATGTTGCTCCTCTCCAAATTCTAAAGAAATTGTAAAAAGATCACACTGTCCTAAAAGGTTAGTTTGAAGCCTGTTTAATTTATCCAATGGGATTTGAATCACATCAGTTGATGAAAAATCAGATGGGTCTGAAATTGAAGACAGAATATCTAAATCGTCTCAAGTTGTTCGCTAAAGGAAGAGAGAGTTTCTTCCACATGTGAGGGAATGTCTTGATGGGTGCTAGAGATTTCTTCGAAATTTTTCTTCTCATTGCGAAGTAGATTTTGCATTTCTATAATTTTTAGTTTAATATGGTTATTAAAATAGGCTTTAATACAAGAACGCAATTGGTCTTCTTGCTTTACTATTTGATCCTTGACTGTATCTGAGTTAAGTCCTAAAGAGGATAGATTGGGTATATTTAAGTGTTTTACTTTATTTAATTCTTTTTCAAACGCTTTTAATTCGTCGAGAGTAAAAGCAGGGTTATCTTTGATGCTCCCGTAATTGTTTTGTAAATTTTGCAATACTTACAGCATGCTTTTTTCAGTTTTTCGTTGAGAGTTTCTCTGGACTCAGATAATCTTATCATTAAGGTTGGATTAGGTTCCTTGGCCTTTTTAAACCTATTGATTGAATTATCCCAGTCGTTTAAAAGAAGCATGATTTGATTAATCACTTCGACGTTTATTGGGAAATTCAATCGGTTAATCATTAGATCAACCTCTTTATTTAAGGAAATCATTTTGTTATTTTGACGTAGCCTTACCAAGTCTATATCGATACATTTGCGAGTGGTTTGGTTAAAGGTAGCAAGAAAATTAACTAGGCTCGCTTCATTTTTGGAATAATCGGATTTTCGAGAAATACACTCTTCTTCCAGTTCATCGATTTTTTCCCTCAGGACAAAAATTGGCTCCAAAAGCTTGTCCAATTCACAAAATTTTTCCTGATAAATCTTTTGGTATAGCCTTCCAAGATAGTGCAGAACCGTATTTTTTCTAAATTTAAAAGGGGAAGATTCGTCTAGTGTAGACGTTCTAGAAGCTATCTCTCGTAGAATGAGCGTTTTTGCTGAATCTTTCTTCTTTCCGTACTATTTAAAAGCTGCAATTAGGTTCGGGTAATAATTACGACGAGGGTTTCCTTTTATATCTTTTTGTAAGTTGTTCCAAAGGGTATAGCTTTTGATTTTCCTTTTTTTATTTCATCATCATTAAGATTTTTCGTTTTTTTTTATAATAAGCAAACCCTACTTGAATAGCCCCAACAAGATTCATGTTTATAGATTCAACCGGTATGCGTATTGATCTTTTCCAATCCCCAGGTGATGTTTTGGGAAGGCTAGAAATGGAAGAAGGCATTTCTGATTGAGGAGAGGATATAATTTGAGCAGAGCATTGCTCCTGATCTAAAGTTGAAAGCTGGCCAGAAATTGCTGCTAATTCGGTTTCTGGAATTAATTCTAAATTCTGTTGGCGTTTTTCGATTGAGGCGAGCAAGCCGCAAGATTTTTTTAATTCGTCATTTTTATTTAAGAAAAAAAGATAGATTTCTAATTGTGACAAGGGTAAAGATTTATTGGGGCTTAAGAAATTTGATGTCAATCCGGCATATCTCTCGTCAAATTGATCATATTGCTCCAAATCGTTTTGTTTTAATAAATCGCCGATAGTGATCAATAGCAGTTAGTTCCGTTAAAAACCACTTTTTTAGACAATCCTGCCAAGTCAAACCATTTAATTTTTCAATTTTAATAATTTCTGACAGTTTTTTATAAAAATTTTCATTGTAGTCATAAGGATTGATTAAAATGATTTTCATTAAAAAGGAAATCAAACCATTAATTGGATCGCTCTGAGAGCTTTCCTCTTTTTTTTTCTGGGGTAAAGAAAATTAGCTCACTGGTTAAATTGATCGATTAATTTGCCTCTTTTTTAGAGGGAACTGAATGTGCTACTCCTTGGAAAGGAGCATGACGAATATCTCGAAAGAGGTTATCAGTTAGTAGAATAACTTCATTAGTTTAAGGAAATATTAAATAAAATTTTGAAATAAAAAATTTCCCCGTACACGAAGGAAAGCGATGAATTTATCTTCTGAGCAGGCGGAATTAATGGAAAGGTTTGTTTTAATTGAAG
>NZ_CAJRAM010000001.1 GCF_907164965.1 Coxiella endosymbiont of Ornithodoros maritimus | reverse complement strand
GCAGCTTTTCTCACTATTTCATCAACTGAACTGCTTTCGTCATGTATAGAGGAAATTTTTTGATCGATTTATTATTCAATAATAATCAATCAATTAAAAGGACGCTCTGCGAGCTATACTTATGGTATAAGCATTTTGTTGTAAATAAGGAGTCGTTCATACAAGTTCCACTTCAAATTACATTGCGTAATATAAACCCGACGCCTGCGATTGAAGATCGTATTCACAAGAAGGCTGATAAGCTTAGCCAATATTCCGATCAAATTATTTCTTGTCACATTGTGGTCGAATTGCCTAAGCGGCACCAACATCAAGGTAAATTGTATAACGTGTGGATTAATCTCACTTTGCCGGGGAAGGAATTTGCTGTCAATCGGGATGAAGTAGAAGATCTTTATGTGGCTATACGTGATGCGTTTGACGACATGGCGCGAAAAGTAGAAGAAGAAATGCGTATGCGTATGGGCCATGTTAAAGCGCATCCTGAATTATTGCACGGTGAAATTGTTCGTCTTTTTAAAGAAAAAATTTTGGGTTTATTGCAACGCCAGACGGGGAGGAATTTTACTTTAATGCGGGGAACGTTGTTCACCCAACCTTTGAAAAATTAGAAGTGGGCACAAAGGTTCAATTTATTAAAGGAATTGGAGACGACGGCGCACAAGCGCATCGGGTGATCGCGAAGGAGCGGTAACGTGGCAGTGATCCTATCATTAGCTACAAAAGTCATAACGGTTTTCATTTTAAACTTCGTGATATTCGCAGTCGGGATTCTAGGCGCGCTTTTAGCGCGCTGGGTCCACGCCTGCGCGGGGACGGCGGGAGTTTTTTTGAAATTAAGACTAATAGCAAAAATAATCTAAAATGGGAAAATTTATAACAAGATTTTACTATTAATTGTCGTTCCTGCGCAGACAGGAATTTAGCGCGAAAAATCCTACGTTAAAGGCACTGCATAATATCAGCTAACAAGCGGCTGGGCCCCAAAGCGTAAAGTTTGTGGAGTAATCCAAGCAGCGCCCATTTTATCTTTAACTAATTGAATATAGGGGACAGTTTGTTCTAATGTTTGAATTCCACCAGAAATTTTTAAGCCGACCCTTTTATTGGCGCGATTTTGAATCGCTTCTAATATTATTTCAGCCGCTTCTATCGTTGCACCATTAAGAAGCTTTCCCGTTGAAGTTTTAATAAAATCAGCGCCGGCGCGAATGACTAGGTTCGTAGCGTCGAAAATAATATCACGTTTAATTAATGCGCCGGTTTCTAAAATCACTTTCAAAATTGCCTGGAGGCCGCAAGTGCCACGACAGGCTTCTAGGAATGCTCTGACCTCCTTCGCATTCCCTTCAAGGTAGCTTTTATAAGGCATAACCACGTCAATTTCATCAGCGCCTTCATCGAGCGATTGTTTAATCGACTGAATGCAATCCAGCAGCGATTGATTGCCTGTGGGGAAATTAGCAACGGTTGCCACTTTTATAGGAACGCCTGCTAACAAAAAACGAGCTTGCTCAACAAATTGAGGATAAATACAAACGGCTGCCACAGGTCCGTAATGGGTTTTTGCTTGATGACATAATTGTTCGATAGTTTCTGGCGTGTCACCTTCATTTAATTGGGTTAAATCAATTAAAGGAATCAAGATTTTTGCAAAGTCTGAATTCATGAGCGATAATGTTGAATAAAAGCTAAAACCAATTTTTTAAGACTTTCAGTTGCTAATTTTACGCCACGTAAGGTTTGTTCATGCGTCACTTTTTCGTGGGTTAAGCCCGCGGCAAAGTTACTGACAACGGAAATTACCGCAACACGCATGTCGCAATGACGGGCTACAATCACCTCCGGAATTGTAGACATCCCCACTACGTCAGCCCCTAAAAGACGAAAGGCTCTAATTTCTGCTGGTGTTTCAAAAGTCGGACCGAGCACACCTATATAAACTCCTTCCAATAATGCAATTTGTAACTGCTTAGCAATTTTAAAAAGCTGCGCTCGCAAATCGGGATCGTAAGCATCCTCCATCCCAATAAAACGACCGCCAAAATCATCCTCATTGGAGCCGACAAGAACATTATTAAATTGGAAATTAATGTGATCATTTATTAATACCAAGCTGCCTGGCTCAATCCTTTGGTGTAAGGACCCGGCTGCATTGGTAGCAAGCCAAATTTCACACCCAAGAAGTTTCATGGTCCGAATCATAGTTTTAATAGTGTAATTATCAGCACCCTCATAATAATGCGCGCGTCCTCTCAAACAAACCACAGGGATACCATTAATTTTACCAAGGTATAAATTACCCCCGTGACCTTCAATGCTGGGTTTGTGAAAACCGGGCAATTCATGATAGGAAATAACGCTGGGCTCTTCTATTTCATCCGCTAAATCACCCAGCCCAGAGCCTAATACAATAGCTAATTTGGGTTGAAAATTGGGGCGACGATGTCGAATTTCTTTTAACGCATTGTAAGAAGGAAGTGTCATGTTAGTGCGCCATTAATAATTCTAAATGATTACCAGTCTGTTGGGTATGGTTCGAGATAACCAATTTGTTCTATTATTTTATATGAAAAAATAGCATTAACCGTTAATAGGGTTTTTTCAATTTGAAAAAGAGATTGTCGCAATTCGATCTGCAATTGGTCGGCTTGATATTCGATCTGGTTTACTTGTTGAATCAATTTGTGTACATAAGCGGCTTCTTTTCCTCGAAAGCGCGAAACTAATAATGCGTCGAGTTCATTAATAGCGTTGCGAGCTTGGGTGGAAGCTTTAATAGAGTGCGTTAAAAAATGTTTAAATTTATCAATAAGGGATGCAGGAATTTCTATTTTTCGTCCCAGTGTAATGCCTGCAATATCTTTCGCGGTGTTAGCTATTTTATCCTGTCGAGCTAAAAGCGTGATCAAATCGCTGCGCGGGACAGGTAAAAATAAACTTTTAGGTAAATGTCGCTGAAAATTTCGCTTTAATTCATCGGCTTCATTTTCTAATTCAGTGATCGTTCCTTGCAATTCAATGGCTCGTTCCCAATCTCGCAAAACAAGCGCATCAAAAAAGGGGAATAATAATTTAACACAAGTATGCACTTTTTCCATGTGCTGTTGCAGTTGGTGAACGGGTGATCGACCAAACATGTCTAAAATCGCAGTTTGACGTAACATGGCGTTAGTATAGCAACTTCTGAAGTCTGGTCTCAATCACCTCACAATTGCTTTAGCTATTATTGATTCCCATCTTCCCGTGTTATGTTAATCTTTTCAGTTCAATTATTCATAATGGAACACAGCCAACTTTATATCATTCTGGCCACTATTTTTGAAGTTTTAGGGTCCTTATTTGCCGGCGGACAGGTCACTCATACCATCCGCGGAGAAATTATTAATGTCAGTTTATTTAGCTAAATCCCGCAATACAGCACAATTATTAGTGTTTAGTATGTTGGCGTCATTATTAGCGGCAGGGACATGGCTAGTTGCAGCTACGTCATTTGGATGGCCCGTCTCAACAACCCATAGTATTGTAAGGGCTGTTATTGGCTTTGGTTTAACCGTTGTCGGAGCTCATGCCATCCATTGGCATGAGCTGACTAACATTGTATTAAACTGGATCATTACCCCCATTATTGTAGGCGTTATCGTTTATTTTTTATTTCGCAGTGTTCAATGGTTTATTTTTGATAGAGCGAAATGCCTTTGCATAACTCCAAACGTTATGTGCCGTGGTATATCTTTTTAGTAACACTCATCGTTAGTTTGGTCACTTTTTTAAATGGGTTAAAACACGTTGGACTGCAAATCTCCAACTCTATGGCCTCTATGGCGATTGGGCTTTCCATTGGATTCAGTTTTGTTATTATGTTTTTTGGATATTTACTATCACGGCCCATCCCGGTCGTCTCAGATAATAAAAATCATATCGATTTTCAAAAGCTCGAAAAGATCTTCGGCATTTTAATTATTTTTACAGCTTATGCGATGCCTTTTGCACATACTTCTAATGATGTAGCCAATGCGATTGGACCCTTGGCGGCTGTGGTTGGTATTGTGAAAGACAGTGGTGCTGTATTGGCGAGCGCACGCATTCCTTTTTGGATTATGTTTTTAGGCGCGCTGGGTATTGTGACAGGATTGACGCTGTATGGTTATAAAGTAATCGCCAGCATCGGAAGCAATATTACCCAATTAACACTCAGCCGCGGCTTTGCTACACAAATTAGCAACAGCCAGTATGGTGGTGTGGTTGTAACCTCTGCTGCCGGATTACCCATTTCAAGCACGCAAACGTTGCTAGGTGCTGTGTTAGGCGTAGGCGTTGCTCGTGGCATCGGATCGCTTAATACTTTCCATCGTAAGAAATATTTTTATGTCGTGGATCGTTACGCTTCCTGCTGGAGCTATATTTTCGATTATTTATTATCATCTCTTGAAGACAATTTTTTTATAAAAAAAGTAACCTGTATTTTTCCGTCCAAAAAACTTAAAAACCCGTCGTCCTCCCGCGGGGGCATCTGCTGTATTAATTGAAGCATACAAAACCTTCACGGCCGAGCCGGGATCAACTATGTTTGAATTGCTGTGAGCAAGTTTGAAAACTGGATAATAAATAGTCATTTTACACACCTTATTCACAGCTTCACAGTGATACCGCAGTTAGCGATTTTTTCTGTTCAAATTTTTTTAATCTGGCATTGGCGATAACAATAATTTTTCGTATTAGTGCTACAAACGCTACCATTTTCTTTTTCCCTTTTTTAACGAGCCCCTCATAAAAGCTCTTTAATTCTGAA